>RFJV01000492.1 GCA_003694775.1 Chloroflexota bacterium
CGACCGCTTTTTTCGCGGGCGTAGAGGGCGGTAATGATGCCCATCGCCGAGTAAATTCCGGTGACCATGTTGGCGATGGAAATAGGGTAGCGTACCGGTGGCCCGTCCGGCTCACCGGTAATGCTCATAATTCCGGATTCGCCCTGGGCAATAAAGTCGTAGCCGGGACGCTCCGCGTACGGGCCGGTAGTGCCGTAACCGCTGATGAGGCAGTAGATGAGCCGCTCGTTCAGCCCCATCAGCGTTTCTTCGTCCACCTGCATACCCTGCCGGGAAGCCCGCCGCGGCAGGTTGCAGATAAACACATCGGCTGTTTTGACCAGCCGGTGCAGAATTTCCTGTCCGGCTGGGGTTTTAAGGTTCAGCGTCAGGCTCCGCTTGTTGCGGTTGACGCTCAAAAAGTAGGCACTCTCGCAGTTGATAAACGGCGGCCCCCAGCCTCTACTCTGGTCGCCGGTGCCGGGACGTTCTATCTTGATGACATCTGCGCCCAGGTCGCCCAGGAGCATGGTGCAGTAAGGGCCGGCGAGCGCCTGGCTCAAATCAAGAATACGGATGTTTTCCAGTGCACCTGCCATAGGAGCACCTCCTGACCGCAATACCCGCCGGTTGCCGCGCCCGGTGGCCGTACAGCACCGCGGAACGCGGTAGCCGGCGGGTGGAAGGAACTGCGGTCGCCTGAGTCACCGGCCCGGCCCGTCATTGGGTAGCGGGCCGGTGATGGCGGTTTATTCTACCAGACCGGCATCCAGCATAGCCAGGTAGATTTTTTCCGAGGTAAACGGCGGGTCGAGCCGGACACTGATGGCATCGTAGATGGCGTTGCCCAGGGCGGCAATGGAGGGAACCATGGGGTGCTCCCCAATGCCCCGCGCTCCAAACGGACCGTCATCCTGCGGGACCTCCACGATGAAGGTTTTGTGCTCCGGCGGAATGTCTGCCGCGGTGGCAATGCGGTAGTCCACAAAGCTGGGGTTCTTCATTTCACCACCCACCAGCTTCATCTCCTCGAAGATGGCGGAACTCATTCCCTGCACAAAACCGCCTTCTATCTGGGCACGGACCAGGTCCGGGTTAATCGCCTTGCCCACGTCAAAGGCGGAGGCGGCCCGGATGATTTCCAGCCGGCCAGTGTCCTTGTCGATTTCAATCTCAAAGCCTTGCGCGCCGGTGGTGTAGTGGACCACGGCCCGGTTGCCCTGGCCCGTTTCCGGGTCCAGACCGGTGACGTAGGTCGGCATAAAGTTGCCGCGCCCGACGATGGGGCCGCCAATCCAGCCGGTATCGCCTTCCTTGTTGATGCCGTATATCCCAATGTCCTTGAGCGACATTTCTCGCTCGCTCTTGTACGATACCACCGTCCCGTTGACGATGTCCAGGTCGTCCGGGTCTTCGTCCCAGGCTTCGGCGACCACCTTCAGCACCTGCTGGCGTGCATCCCGCGCCGCGGCCACCACGGCATTGCCCATGCTCCAGGTGAGCCGGCTGGCAACGGTTTGCCATTCGTAGGGGCTGTACTGAGTGTCGATGGGGCCGGCAATGCGGACCCAGTCCATCGGCACGCCCATCACCCCGGCGGCAAGCTGGGCCATGGCGGTAAATGTACCCTGCCCAATCTCCTGCCCGCCGATGTTGACGGTCAGCGTGCCGTCCTCGTTCAGTTCAATCACCGCGCTGGAGCCGGCGTTGGGCGGCATGGCCGGGGCTTTCCACATTACGGCAATACCCTTGCCGCGCAATTTGTTGGGCGCGCTGGGTTCGGCCTTTTTGCCCCAGTCCAGGGCCTCGGCTACCTTGTCGATGCATTCCTTGATGCCGGTGGGGTGCATCTTCATGCCCGTGCCCAGGATGTCGCCGCCCTGAACCACGTTGCGCTTGAGGAACTCCACCTTGTCCATGCCGATTTTTTCGGCCAGCTCGTCCATCACCTGACCGATACCGGCGTGCAGTTCCGACATGCCGAAGCCGCGATACGCCCCGCCGATGGGGTGGTTCGTGTAGACACACATACTATCCGTTTTGACGTTGGGAATGTCGAACGGCCCGGTACTGCTGTAGCCGCCGGCGCGGGTGATATTCACCCCGTATTCGGTCGACGCGCCGCCGTCCCAGTACATGGTGTTTTCCATGGCCAGCAGGTTGCCGTCTTTGTCACAGCCAACCTTCAGCTTGATGACCAGCCCCTGGCGGACGAAGTTCGTGTAGAACTCTTCCTCGCGGGTCAGCCGCAGTTTTACCGGGCGACCTTTGGCCTTCTGGGCAATGGCCACAGGAATGGCTTCCATAGTGACGCCGGCCTTACAGCCAAATCCCCCGCCAACGTAGGGGGCAATGACCCGCATGTCGCTCTGGGAAATGCCCAGGGTCTTGGCAATCAGGTTGCGCTGGGCAAAGGGCGACTGGGACGAGGCCCACAGGGTCACTTCGCCGGTTTCATCGACTTTGGCAACGGCCACGTGCGGCTCGATGGGCACGTGCTGGACGTGCGGAATGTGGTAGGTGCGCTCCACAATGGCCGCGCATTTGGGCCAGGCCGCCTCCACGTCGCCTTTGCGGATTTTGAAGTGGTTGGAGATGTTGGTCCCCGGCTTGGGGAAGATGAAGTTGACCACCTCGTACTCGCCCAGGTCCGGGTGAACCAGGGGTGCTTCCGGCGATGCGCCGTACACCGGGTCCAGAACCGGCTCCAGGGGTTCGTATTCCACTTCAATCAGGTCCAGGGCCTTTTCGGCAATTTCTTCGGAAATCGCCGCCACTGCCGCCACCGGCTCGCCGACAAAGCGGACCCGGTCGCGGGCAAAAATGTGCTTGTCTTTCAGGTACAGGCCGATGTGTCCGGGGAAATCGTCGCCGGTGACCACCACCTTGACGCCCGGCAAGGCCCTGGCCTTGCTCACGTCGATTTTCTTGATGAGCGCGTGGGGGTGCGGACTGCGCTTGACGCGGGCGTAAAGCAGTTGCGGCCCAAACTGGATGTCGTCGGTGTATACGGCCGCGCCGGTAACTTTTTCAAACACATCAATCCGGGGCATGCTTTCGCCAATCGGATTGGGGATTTTTGTTTGTTCAGCCAATGCCATAGGTCATCTCCTCCTTGGCGGCTTCCTGGATTTTGGCCGCTCGTTTTACACCTTCGATGATGCGGAAGTAGCCGGTGCACCGGCACAGGTTGCCCACCAGCGCGGCCTTAATGTCCGCTTCCGAGGGGGTGGGGTTGCGGTCCAGCAAGGCCCGCGCCGAAATCAGCACGCCGGGGGTGCAGAAGCCGCACTGAACGCCGCCGGCTTCCATAATCCCCTGCTGAACCGGGTCGAGCTGGCCGTTTTTCTTCAGCCCTTCCACGGTGGTAATTTCGGCGCCGTCACACTCCGCGGCCAGCACCAGACAGCTGTTGACCGGTTCACCGTTGAGCATCACCGTGCAGGCGCCGCATTCGCCGGCGGCACAGCCGTTTTTGGTGCCGGTCAGGGCCAGCTTTTCACGCAACATCTGCAGAAGGGTCATATGGGAGGGAACGTCGACCAGTTCTACCTCGCCATTGATGGTTACGGTTATTCTGTGTAATGCCATGCTTGCCTCCGTTTCTGGTTACTGTAGCCTGTTCAATACGTCGGTGACGGCCCGTCGGGTGAGATTTCTGACCATATACTTGCGGTAGCGGGCACTGCCGCGCACGTCGTCAATGGGGTTGCAGGCGTCCATTGCGGCCTGGGCGGCTTCGGCAATGGTCTCGTCGGTAATGGGTTTGCCGGTCAGGATTTCTTCCGCCTTTTCCGGAACCAGCGGCACCGGAGCCACCGAGGCCAGGGCCAGTTTGAACCGGTAGCCAGACGGCGTGTCGTCCGGGTAGGCAAAAGCCGTCACCCCGACGATGGCCAGGTCGCTGAGGGCGTTCCGGCCCAGCTTGATGTACCTTCCGGCGTGTCCCTGGGGCAGAACCGGAAAGCGGATGGCGGTGACGATGTCGCCGGGTTTGAGGACAGTTTTCCCCGGCCCCACAAAGAAGCCGGTCAGGGGGACTTCCCGCTCGCCGTCCAGGCCGTGGACTTTCAGTACGCCGCCCATCACAATGCAGGCACCGATGGTGTCGCCGGCGGGGGAGGCGTTGCAGATGTTGCCCACAATAGTGGCCCGACTGCGAAGCTGGAAGCTGGCAACGGTTTTGGCGGCTTCGGCCAGCAGGGGGTAGTGCTCCTGGACTTCCGGGGAGTCAATCACCCGGTTCATGTTCACCGCCGCGCCGATGGTCAGGCCGGTGGACGGGTCAAAGGTGATGTCACCCATACCGTCCAGCCGCTTCACATCGACTATGTATTTTTCTTTCCAAAAACCATCCCGCATGCGCACAAAGGTATCGGTCCCCCCCATGAATGGGCGAGCCTCACCCTGGTGCTCTGCCAGGAACCGGCTGGCTTCACTTAAAGAAGCCGGCCTGACGTAATCGAATTCCGGTAAACCGGGTCTTGGATTGTGCACTGCGCCATACCTCCTTGTATCACTGAATTTAATCGACCTTATTTACCCTACGGTTGTTCTGCAGATGGTGGATATTGCTGACCGGGTGGAGCAGGTCAGCCGGATGACCTGCCGCACGCGGTAAACAATATCGTTTGCCGGGAGCGGGCGGGGGGGCGGTCAGCATCCCCCCGCCCGGCTGTTTCAGGCTACGGCAGACAAGCCGTTAGCATACTTGCCTAGTGCTCCAGACCAATCTCGATGAGCGGGCGGTCCGGAGCCTTAAAGACCACAAACAGCAGGTTCAGCAGGATACCCACAACCGCCGCGGTGGCGATGGCCGGCCAGCCGCTGGGGAACACACCCTGGAACAGCGGGATGGGCAGGAAGCCGCCCGGATACCCGATGTTGCCGCCGATGCCGACAATCAGGATGACCGCGCCGATGGCTAACTGCTTGGGGTCAAACAGGTTGACCTTTTCCGACATCATCAGGGCAATACCTTGCATCCCGATGACGCCGAACAGGTAGATGGACAGGCCGCCGCTGACTGCCGTGGGCACGGTTTCGATGGCGTCCTTCAGCGGGCCGATGAAGCCCAGCAGAACGGCGATGGCCCCGGCGGTCATCAGCACCGGGCCGGAGTAGTTGCGGGTGATAACCATCAGGGAGTTGTTCTCACCGTAGTTGGTGCCCGCAGTACTGCCGAAGAGGCCGTTGACAAAGTCGTTCAAACCGTCGATGACCAGGTTGGCCCCGATGTAGCGGCTCAGGAAGTACCGTTCCCGGCCCTGCTCCACTGCCAGGTGGTCCACGTAGAGGCTAATCTGGTACAGGTGGGCAGTCGACTCAGGGATGGTGGCGATAGCCATAATACCCACGCTGAAGATAACCGAAATCACCAGCGGGTGGGTAAAGTTGGGGAAGGTCACCTGGGGGGCGGTGATAATGGCGGTTTGTCCAATCTTGGAGAAGTCTACCAGCCCAAACGGGATGGCTACGATGTAACCGGTAATGGCGCCCAACAGAATCGGCAGTAAGCCGATAAAGCCCTTATCCTGCAGGTACACCGAGTAGGCAATGGTGGCTACCAGGGTAACGGTGGCCACAAACCACCAGGTCAGACTGCCGGTTTCACCACAGCAGGTCCCGGAGGCCATACTCAGGGCCGCAAAGCCCAGACCAATACCGATAACCGTGGCTACAGAACCGGTTACAATCGGCGGGAGGACTTTGTCGAGGGCTTTCTTGCCGCCAACACCCTGAATGATAAACCCGACTATCATGTTGATGATGCCGGTCGCCAGAAAGCCTACCTGGACAAAACTCCGGACTTCTGGGGCGGCTACTTCGCCGTACTGTACCTGGGTAAAGGCCAGCACCGCGGCGATGTAGCTGAAGCTGGACCCGTAGTAGAGGGGGATGAAGGTCCCCAGCCACAGGCGGGAGACGGTCAGGGCGACGATGGTGCCCAGGCCGGTGATGGTCAGCACGGTGTTGACCGGGAAGCCCATCAGCAGGGCGGCCAGTACGGTCGCCGGGAACATGGTGAGGACGTGCTGGAAGCCCAGCAGTATCATCTGCCCCCAGGTAGGCTGGTCATTGGGCAGGAAACCAAGAATTTTTTGTTCGGAAGCAGTTGTTGTTGACATGAAATCCTTTCCCTCCTGGTTAAAGAAAACTTGAGGTTGACGGTAAAACGGGCACACCTTTGGACCTGTTTTGTTTGCTGGCGGGCCTCACCTCCTTTGGTGTTGGATTTCCACGAAAGAGATTCACCGGCGGGGAGCGGTCTGCCTCAATTCGAGTGGGGAGACCGCCCCCGTCTCTCTCGTGTTAGTCTCGACTGCTTCTGCCCAGAGCATACCCCAGAATCAGGGCGACCAGCACCGCCGCCAATGATACCCAGAAGTTTTTGTATTCCGGCGAGAGCATCTGGGAGGCCAAATCTTTGGCCACACCGGCGGCAAACTCCATCTGGCTGGGGGCCTGGAAAGCAACCGGCTCGCCGCTTTCGGCCTGGCCGGACAGCCGGGCCTGGAGAGACCGGTTAATCGACTCAAACGCCTGTTTTGCCATGCTGTTGGCAACCGTCTCAATGAGCCGTTGCCCCACATTGGCAATTGTTCCACCGACCAGCAGTTCGCCTTCGTACTGCATCAGGGTTTTTCCGCCCTGGTCAATCAGCTTGACATCTCCCGTTCCCTTGCCAAAGCCAGGGCCGCCTTTTCCTTCTACGGTCAGGCTGTAGCTTTCCGGGGGAACCTCGTTGGATACGGTCAGTTTGCCGGAAAAGGTGCCGGCAACCGGGCCAATACGGACATTCATTTCTCCCACATATACATTATCGGCCACTTTGTCCAGACTCTTCATACCGGGCAGGGCTTTCGCCAGCACATCCGGGTCCCTGATGACCTCCCAGACAACTTCTCTTGGCCCGTCGAATACATATTCACCTTGCAGTTTCATCGCCTTCAGACTCCTTGAGTTCTTGAGTTAGTGAGTTGGGGAAAATCCAATCTCCAATCTCCTTATTTCTTATACACCATCTCGTACAGCTTGTTGGGGCTGAGCGGCATTTCTGTGATTTCCAGGTTGTAATCTGCCAGCGCATTCTCCAGGGCCTGGGCAAACAGCGACGGCACCGGAATGGCCCCCGCTTCACCCACACCCTTGGACCCAATCGGATTCAGCGGCGATTTGGTCTCCTCGTGGCCCAACTCAATCTGTTTGGGCATATCCGTGGACCGCACCAGCAGGTAGTCCATCAGCGAGGCATTGAGCAGTTGCCCGTTGTTGTCGTATTCCAGCTTTTCGTAGTAGGCATTGCCCAGTCCCATCGACAGGCCGCCCTGAATCTGCCCTTCCAGAATCAGGGGGTTCAGCACTGTGCCGCAGTCTTCCACGGCCACGTACTTCTTGATTTCCACCATCATCGTTTCCGGGTCTACTTCCAGTATCATGGCGTGTGCCCCGTTGGCCGTGGCCCCGTACTGCGGACCAAAGTAGTCGGTGGCTTCCAGGCCGGGTTCTGTACCCGGCTCCACCGTGCCCCGCAAGGGGTTGGCAATGACCGCCAGTTCACCCAGGCTGATGGCCTTTTCGGGCATATCGGCGACCCGCACCTTGCCGTCGGCCAGCTCCAGCTCCTCTTCCGGCACATCGAGCAGTTTACTGCCCCACTGCAGAATTTTGGCCCGCACTTTCACCGCCGCGGCGTGGATAGCGTTGCCGGCCACCACTGCGCCCCGGCTGGCAAAGGTGCCGGTTCCCCAGTGGAACTGGGCCGTATCGCCGGTGACCACGTGCACGTCCCGCACGTCTACGCCAAGCTGGTCGGCCACAATCTGGGCAAAGCTGGTAAAGTGGCCCTGACCCTGCGTGCCCACGCCGGTCACCACGTTCACCTTGCCGCTGGCGCCCACGGTGATGCGTGCCCCTTCGTACGGCCCCACACCGGTGGTTTCGATAAAGGAGACAATCCCAATCCCCACGTGCTTGCCTTCGGCCCGGAGCCGCGGCTGTTCTTCCTTGACAAAGTACTCGTAGTTAATCATAGCCGCGGCTTTTTCCAGCACTGCCGGGTAGTTGCCGCTGTCGAAAATCAGCGGGGCAAATGCCTGGTCGATGATGTTGTGCTCGTAGGGGAATTTGTCCGGCGGGATGAAGTTGCGCTTGCGGATTTCGATGGGCGACAGCCCCAGCTCCTTTGCCGCCAGGTCGAGCATCCGCTCAATGACAAAGATACCCTGCGGACGGCCCGCGCCGCGTACGGGGGTGACAATCATCTTGTTGGTGAAGACCATCTTCACCTCGGTGTAGTAGTTGGCAATATCGTACGCGCCCACGGCGTGGCATTGGGTGTTCAGGGGGACGGTCATCCCGTACGGGTCGTATGCGCCGGTGTCGTGGATGAACACGTCTTTCAGGCCGAGGATGCGCCCGTCTTTGGTCAGGGCGATTTCAACATCGTGAATCTGACCCCGTTCCTGGGTGGTCGCCAGGAAGTTTTCGCGGCGGTCTTCAATCCACTTGATGGGCCGCTTCAGCCGCATCGAGGCCCAGGGCAGGAGCACCTCTTCCGGCTGGAACATCATAATCTTGGGGCCAAAGCCGCCGCCCACAAAGGGGGCAATCACCCGCACCTGGTGCTCCGACAGGCCCAGCATTGCCGCCAGCCCGTTGCGGAGCGGAATTGGGGCCTGCGTGGTATCCCAGACGGTCAGTTCCTGGGCCTTGTCGTCCCAGTTGACCACCACCCCACGGTTTTCCATCGCCGCGGCCGCGCCCCGGTCTACCACTATCCGTCGCTGTAAGATGACATCCGCTTTGGCTTTAGCCTCTTCATAGTTGCCTTTTTCCTGGATGACGTGCGCCGCCAGGTTCGACTCCAGGTCGTCGTGCACCAGGGCCGCATCCGGCGACAGGGCCTCTTCCAGCCCGACTACCGCGGGCAGGGGTTCAAATTCTACCTCAATGTCTTCCAGCGCGTCTTCGGCAATGTAGCGGCTTTCGGCAATCACCACGGCGATAGGCTCGCCCATATGGCGGACCTTGTCCTTGGCCAGGGGAATCTGGGTGCGTTTGTGGAACACTGCACCGGGTACGGCGGTGGGCGGCGGTACCAGCAGGGGACCGGGCTTCCAGAAGTCGCCCATATCTGCCGCGGTATACACGGCCACCACGCCGGGCCGCTCCAGGGCCTTTGAGGTATCGATGCGTTTAATCCGGGCGTGGGCATAGTCACTGCGCAGGAAGGCCGCGTGGAGCATACCGGGCAGGTGTACGTCATCCGTAAAGAGTGCCTGGCCGGTCAGCAGGCGGGGGTCTTCGTTGCGGGTAATCCGCTGACCGACATACTTTTTGGTCATCGTTCGTACGTCCAAGGTTCGTACTCCTTTCCTGGTAATCTATTTCGCGGCCATCTTTTTGGCAGCCAGTTTGACCGCGTCGATGATGTGGTAGTAACCGGTGCATCGACACAGGTTGCCGGAGATGGCTTCCCGGATTTCTTCATCGGTGGGGTTGGGGTTCTCTTCCAGGAAGGGAACCAGGCTCATCAGGAAGCCGGGGGTGCAGAAGCCACACTGCAAGCCGTGGGCTTCCTGGAAGGCTTCCTGGAGCGGGTGCATCTTTTCGGGCGTGCCCAACCCTTCGACCGTGGTAATTTCGTGACCGTCCACCTGGGCGGCGAACATCAGGCAGGAGCGGACCGGCTCACCGTCCAGCAGAACGGTGCAGGCGCCGCAGACGCCGTGTTCACAGCCAACGTGGGTTCCGGTCAGACCCAGGTCGTGGCGCAGGAAGTCGCTCAGAAGGGTGCGCGCCTCAACCAGGGCCTGGTATTCCTTACCGTTAATGGTGACGTTAACGCTGACAAACTCGCTCATGTCATCCTCCTTGCCCTGCGGCCCGTTCTGCGGCTCTGGTCAGCGCCCGGCGGGTGAGGACGCGGGCCAGATGCCGGCGGAATTCTGCCGTAGCGTGGATATCCGATGGGGGGTCCAGGTCTCTGGTGGCCGCGGCGTCGGCGGCGGCTTCAATCAGTTCAGCCGAAAGCGGCTGGCCGGCCAGCAGGGCGGTGGCGCTGGCGGCGTTGTAGGGATGGTCTCCCCCGTTGACATACACCAGCCGGGCCTGCCGGCACCGGTTCTGCTCGTCCAGCGTGACCAGCGCGGCCACGCCCATCAGGGCGTA
>RFJV01000075.1 GCA_003694775.1 Chloroflexota bacterium
CCCCGACTCCGACCCGTACCCCAACCAGCACACCGACCCCCACCCCCACACCGATAGTGGTCATCAATCACATCACCGCCCTGGGCCGGCTGGAAACCGCCGAATTTGCCATGCAGACGGTCATCAACCTGGAAAATGAGCCGGATAACCTGTGGGAAAGCGTCTTCGGCACGGACCGGCTGATTCTGGTGGCCGAAGGGGAAGTGGTTGCCGGGGTGGATTTGGGCAAACTGAACGAACGGGATATTGTAGTCAGCGGGGAGACGGTCAACATCACCCTGCCGGCCCCGGAAATTCTCTACAGCCGCATCGACAACGACAACACCTACGTGGTAGAACGCAAAACCGGTCTGTTCCGACCTATCGACAAATCGCTGGAGGGCCGGGCCCGTGCCCTGGCCGAGCAATCCCTGGTAGACTGGGCCATCCAGCACGACATCTACGGCAAAGCCGCAGACTCTGCCCGACTGCAAATTGAGAACCTTCTCCGTTCGTTGGGGTTCAGAGAAATCGTTATCCAGTTTAAATCGAAACCGCTATGAATCAGGAAACCAAACGCTCATTCTGGCTGGCCGGGGTCATTGGCCTGGTGGCGCTGGTCATCATTGCCCTGATTGCCTTTTTTGCCGGCTCTGCGGTGGGAAGCGGCATCGGCAGTTTGCTGTCCGGACCGTCTGAGCCAACAGCGACGCCCCTGCCCCCGCCCGTGGTCACCATCCAGGGCATCAAGTCGCAGGCCAAACTGGCAGTGGTGGAGTACACCGCCGTAACCGAAATTTACACCGAAAACCCGCCCGAAGGCCTGATTGACGAACTGCTGGGAACCAAAGAGCAGTTGCTCATGCTGGTCTACGGTGATGTCCGGGCCGGCTTCGACCTGCAAGACCTGCCGCCGGAAAATCTCTGGGTCGACGGCACGCGGGTGCGGCTGGTTCTGCCCCCGCCCCAAATACTGAACAGCTCCATCGACTTTGACCGCACCCACATCGTTTACTACAAGAACAACCTCCTCTTTGAGCAGAACGACCCCAACCTCCAGGGGGAGGCCCTGCAGAAGGCCCGCCAGGCCCTGGAAGAAGCCGCGGTCAAAGCCGGTATTCTGGAGCAGGCCAACCGGTACGGACAGCTTTACTTTGAGAACTTCCTCTATTCGCTCGGCTTTACCGACGTCGAAGTCGCGGTCGATGCCCAGATTTTTGGGAAATGATGATGGGGATTGGAGAGTGGAGATTGGGGATTAGAGATTGGAGATTTGGAGATTAACCACCTGAACTCTTCAACTCACCAACTCATAAATTCTCCAACTCATAAACTCACTAACTCCCAAACTCTCCAACTGTCCCACTCACCAACTCCCAAACCAATCAACTATTATTTTCAAAAGGAGCTGTATCAATGCCTGTAGCGTTAATGTCAGTTTCTGACAAAACGGGCCTGGTATCCTTTGCCCGTTCCCTGGCCGATGCTGGCTGGGAGTTTGTTGCCAGTGGGGGCACTGCGAACACTCTGCGCCAGGCGGGTCTGGACGTCAAAGACGTGGCCGACCTGACCCAGGCGCCGGAAATGTTAGGGGGGCGGGTGAAAACCCTGCATCCGGTGGTGCATGCCGGTATCCTGGCCCGCCCCACCGATGAGGACCGGGCCGAACTGGCCCGGCTCGGTATCCGGGAAATCGATATGGTGGTCTGCAATCTGTACCCCTTCCAGCAGACGGTCGCCAACCCGGATGTCTCCCTCAATGAGGCCATCGAGCAGATAGACATTGGGGGCGTTACCCTGCTCCGGGCCGCGGCCAAAAACTACGCCCGCGTCACGGTTGTCTGCGACCCGGCAGATTATGAGGCGGTCGCCGCGGCCATTACCGAAAAGGGTTTTGTTCCCCTGGCCGAACGGGCCAATCTGGCCCGCAAAGCCTTTGCCCACACCGCCCAGTACGACGCGGCCATCACCAACTATCTTTCCGGGCAGTCTGCCGCCCGTCTGCCCGACCTGCTGACGCCGGTGCTGGTCAAAATTCAGGATATGCGCTACGGCGAAAATCCCCACCAGCGCGCCGCCCTGTACGGCCTGGAAAACACCGATGGCCCGCTGGGAGGCCGGCTTCTGCAGGGTAAACCGCTCAGCTACAACAATGTGCTGGACCTGGACGCGGCCTGGCAGGCCGCCCAGGCCTTTGAAGCCCCCACGGTGGTCATCGTCAAGCATCTTTCGCCGTGCGGTATTGCCAGCGCGGCCACGCTGGCCGAAGCCTTCCCGCCGGCGCTGGCCTCGGACCCGGTCAGCGCGTTCGGGGGGGTGATTGCGGTCAACCGGGAGTTTTCTGCCGACATCGCCACCGCGCTGGGCGACCTGTTTGTGGAAGCAATCGCCGCGCCGGCTTTTTCCGATGAGGCCAGAGAAATCCTCTCCAGCCGCAAGAACTGCCGGTTGGTGGAAATTCCGTCTGCCGACCTGCCGGCGGTGGAACTGCGCACCGTTACCGGCGGCGTCCTGGTGCAGGAACGGGATGCCGGCGACCCGCCCGATGTGCGCTGGGAGGTGGTCACCGAGCGCTACCCCACCGAAGAAGAGATTACTGCCCTCAAGTTCGCCTGGACTGCCTGCCAGTTTGTCAAGAGCAACGCCATTGTGTTTGCCGTTGGCACAGCTACGGTAGGTATCGGAACAGGCCAGCCCAGCCGGGTGGATGCGGTGAAGCTGGCCGCGGGCAAAGCCGGTGAGCAGGCCAAAGGCGCGGTAATGGCCTCCGACGCCTTCTTCCCCTTCCCCGACGGCATCGAGGCCGCGGCTGAAGCCGGGGTGACCGCGGTCGTTCAGCCGGGCGGCTCTGTCCGGGACGAGCAGGTCATTGCCGCGGCCAACCGCCTGGGTATGGCTATGGTCTTTACCGGCGTGCGTCACTTCCGGCATTAAG
>RFJV01000493.1 GCA_003694775.1 Chloroflexota bacterium
GCGGTGATTATGGCCGGCGGCTTTGGAATGACCGGCAACCCGGTCCATCTTCTGCACGCCCTGGCCGAACGGCGGGAGGTCGGCAATTTTACGCTGATTTCCAACAATGTGGGAGAGCCGGGGCTGGGCGGCGGACGGCTCTTGCGAAACGGCCAGCTGAAAAAGGCGATTGGCTCGTTTTTTACCTCGAACCGGGAAGCCGTGCAGGCGGTGCTGGACGGCAAGCTGGAGGTCGTGCTGATTCCGCAGGGCACAATGGCCGAAGCCATCCGGGCTGGCGGGGCCGGGATTGGCGGGTTCTATACCCCTACTGCCGTGGGCACGGTGCTGACCGAGGGACAGGAGACAAAGGTCATCAACGGGGTGGAGCACGTTTTTGTCCCCGCGCTTCGGGCGGATGTGGCCTTTATCCGCGCCTACCGGGCCGACACAGCCGGCAACCTGGTCTACCGGATGACCGAGCGCAATTTCAACCCGCTGATGGCAACCGCGGCCAGGCTGGTCATTGCCGAAGTGGAAGAAATCGTACCGGTCGGCGCGCTGTCGCCGGATGAGATTGTTACGCCCGGTATTTTTGTCGACTACCTGGTGCAGGCCCACACTACACCAGAGGAACTGGGCAGTTCTGCCTCGGTAAAGAAAGGAGCCGGCACTGTGGACGAGTCCAGAATGAATATTGCCCGCCGTGCCTTTGCCGAGCTGAAGCGGGGCGATGTGGTCAACCTGGGGGTGGGGATACCCACCCTGGTGGCAGACCTGATTTCTCCGGAGGACGGCATCATCCTGCATACCGAAAACGGGATGCTGGGGGTAGGGCCGGCCCCGGAAAGCGGCGGGGCTATGGACTATCCGGTCAATGCCGGGAAACAGCCGGTGACCGCCCTGCCGGGCGCGTCTTATTTTGACAGTGCGCTCTCGTTTGCCATGATTCGAGGCGGGCACATCGACGTGGCAATTATGGGCGGTTTGCAGGTCGACGAGTCGGCCAACCTGGCAAACTGGGCCGTACCGGGCAAACCGCTGTTGGGGGTCGGCGGGGCGATGGACCTTGCCAGCGGCGCCCGGCGGCTGATTATCACCATGACCCACACCAGCCGGGATGGTCAGCCGAAAATTGTGCCGGCCTGCACTCTGCCGCTGACGGCCCGGCAGGCGGTGGATATGGTCATCACCGACCTGGCGGTGTTCGAGTTTGTCAACGGCCAGCTCACTCTGACCGAGCTGATGCCGGGGGCCACCCTGGATGAGGTGCGGGCCAAGACCAGCGCCCGCTTTGTGGAGCGGTTGAAGTAGGGCCAGAAAAGCGGGTTATGTTGCCTTCCCGCCTGATTATGGTATACTCTGGTTAATCATTATGACAAAAAGGGGAAATGGTTTCATGGAACACTTTCTGGATATCTCCGGGTTTTCTGCCGGCGAACTGTGGCAAATTATGCACAAGGCCAAAGAACTGAAGGACGAATATTTTGCCGGTGGAAACAAGCCTATCCTCAAGGGAAAAATTCTGGGAATGATTTTTCAAAAACCGTCTCTCCGCACCCGTGTTTCGTTTGAGGTGGGGATGCTCCACCTGGGCGGCGAGGCGCTGTATCTTTCTCCGGCGGAAATTGGCCTGGGCAAACGGGAGTCTGTGGCCGACGTGGCGCGGGTGATGTCTGGCTACGTCCACGGCATTATGGCCCGCGTCTTCGACCACGAGCACATCCTGGAGCTGGCAAAATACAGTTCAGTGCCGGTTATCAACGGTCTGAGCGACTACAGCCATCCCTGCCAGGCCCTGACCGATGTTTTCACCATTTGGGAGCATTTTGGCCGGCTGGAAGGGTTGAAGGTGGCTTTTGTGGGGGACGGGAACAACGTCGCCAACTCGCTGGCGATTGCGGCCACCAAGCTGGGCGCGCATTTCAGCATCGCCACCCCGCCGGGCTATGAACTGCCCGAACAGGCGATGGCAGAAATCCGGCAGGCCGCGGCCGAAGGCGGTGTGGACGTGACCGTTACCCACGACCCGGTAGAGGCCGTCTCCGGGGCGGATGTGATTTATACCGATGTCTGGACCAGTATGGGCCAGGAGGAAGAACGGGAGCAGAGGCTGAAGGTCTTCCCGCCGTACCAGGTCAACAGCGAACTGGTAGCCAAAGCCAAACCGGAAGCCATAGTGATGCACTGCTTGCCGGCCCACCGGGGCGAGGAAATCACCGACGACGTAGCCGACGGCCCGCAGTCCCTGCTGTTCCCGCAGGCGCACAACCGCCTGCACGCCCAAAAGGGATTGCTGGCTTTACTGTTAGGAAAGTAGGGAGCAGGGAGTAGGGAGTAGGGAGTAGGGAGCAGGGAGCAATCCCTCCTCCCTACTCATCCTTCATCCTTCATCCTTCATCCCTCATCCTTATCAACGGGGGTGTACCGTGGCGGGCGACCGTAAGCGTTTTACTCAGGCAATGAAATACGCCAGGCGGCAAATGCAGGCCCAGAACTGGGCCGAGGCAGTCCGGGGATTCCGGTTTGCCCTGGGTGAGTTCCCCCTCGACCGGGAAGCCATCATCGGTTTTGGCCGGGCCAATCTGGAGCTGGGGCAGGTCAAAATTGCCCAAAAGGCCGCGGAGCAGGTCCTTAAGCTCAACCCCGCCGACCTGGACGGACTGCAGTTGCTGGCCCAGGTGCAGGAACATTCTGAGCAGGTGGAGGCCGCGGCAGAAACCCATTTCCGAATCGGGAATATTTTGTCCGCTGAGGGCCGGTTGGGTGAAGCGGTTGAGGCCTGGCGCTGCGCGGTCGCCCTGTCACCAACCCATATTGACGCCCATCAAAAGCTGGCCGAGGGGCTGGCCCGTCAGGAACGGGTTCAGGAAGCGGTTTATACATATTTGAGCCTGGCCGCTCTCTTCCAACAGCAGGACAATCTGGATGAGGCCGCTTTACAGCTTGAGAAAGCCTCTGCCTTGACCGGTGAAGACGACCCCGTTATCACCGCCGCCTTCGATGCCCTGCGGCAAGGCGAAAAACTTGACCCCGCGGCCCTGGTAGAACGTTCTATGCTGGCGGGGGAGGAGTCTGAACCCCTTGTAGAACCGGATGAGACAGGCCAGTACCCCGCCTTTACCGATACCTTTTTTACGGAAGACCTGCGGGAAAGGGATGAAGACCCCTTCGGCATTTGGGAAGAACTGGCCCGGCAGGAGACAGGCAAAGGCTTGCTCCAGGCGGCCCAGGAAGATGCGCTTTCCCGACTGGCGAATATCATCTTCGACCTTGCCGCCAGCGAGCAGTCCGGAGACCTGGCTATCGATGAGGTGAATACGCTCATCGTCCAGGCGATGGACTTTCAGCGCCGGCAGGAGCTGGAGGCGGCGGTCGAAAAATACCAGCAGGTGCTGGCGCACGGCGTTTCTACCCCGGCTTTGTGTCTCAACCTGGGACTGATTTTAATAGAGCTGGGACGGCACGATGAAGCCATTAAGATGCTCAACGTGGCCCTGGAGGCCCGCGAATACTGGGTTGCGGCCAATTTTGCCCTCGGACGCGCCTGTTTCGCCCTGAGCCAGACCGAACCTGCGGTGAAGCACTTTGTGGAGGCGGTCAAGCTGGTAGATTTGGAAACGGTTGACACCCATACCGCGGCCAATCTGGCTCGCGATTATCACCGCTTCCTGGAGGAGATGTTATCGGAACACGACCAGGCCAAGATAAACGATTTTATTACCTCGCTCAACCGGTTCTTTTCCCGGCCCGATTGGGAGAAGCGCGTTTATGAAGCCCGTCGGCGGATGAACTCTGTCACTCGCAACGGCTCCGGCTCGGTCATGACCCTGGCCGAATATCTGGAAAGTCCGGAAACGGAGGCGGTCATTACGGCCCTGGCAAAAACCGGGGAGTATGTCCGCAAGAAGATGCTGTTGACCGCCTCAGAAGAGTGTTTGCGGGCCATCGAGCGTGCCCCCTCCGCCCTGCTGCTCCATATTCGTCTGGGCGACATCCTGCTCCAGCAGGACCGCCCCGAAGCGGCCATCGAAAAGTATCTGACCGTGGCCCGCGTTTACCGTATCCGTCACCAAACCGACAAGGCGATTGAAATCTACAAAAAAATCCTGCGCCTCGCACCGATGGATATCACCGTCCGTTCGGCCCTGATTGACCTGTATATCAATACCCAACACCTGGAAGAGGCCCTGGAGCAGTACGTCACCCTGGCAAATTCCTACTACCAGCTGGCACAGGTCAATAAGGCTCTGGAGAAATACCAGGAAGCCCTCAATCTGGCCGACCAATCATCCAACAAACTCTATTGGCAGGCCGAAATCCTGCGCAGTATGGGCGACATCTACAACCAGCGGTTCGACTGGGGCGGGGCCACGCAGGCGTTTGAACAGCTTTTGGAAATACAGCCGGACGATGAAACTGTTCGCCGCCAGCTGGTCGACCTGTACTTCAAACAGCGCCAGTCCGATAAAGCCATCAAAATGCTGGACAGCTTTCTGGACCATCTGCTTCAGCAGAACCGGGGAAAGCAGGCCCTGGAACTGCTCAAAGAGCTGGCTTCCAGCTACCCGGACGAACTGGAGATTCGGAAGCGGCTGGCAGAGGTATATGCTCGCAACGGCATGAAGGACCGGGCCATTGCCGAGTACGACGCCCTGGGAGAACTCCAGCTCGAACGCGGCCTGCGCCACGAGGCCATTAAGACCATCGAGAAAATTCTGGCCTTAGGCCCGGAAGACGTAGAGGGCTACCAGCTCCTGCTGGCCCAGATTAGCGGCAAAAAAATTTAGGAAATTGGATACCGGGTAGTCTCCCCTTTGAGTGTTGGTGAGGTTTTTTGAGCGTCATCCTGCCCTCACCCTCCCCCCAACCCCTTCCCTCTCCCGCACCAACGCGGGAGAGGGAGGGGGTGCCCGCAGGGCGGGGGTGGGTGAGGGCCTGACCTCGACGCCATCAACACTTTAGAGTGAGACTACCTGATAGCAGACGTCCGCGAATTAAACAGGAATTTATGCCAAAGCACAGGAAATCAACCAGACCAATCGTGGCCCTGGTTGGCCGGCCCAACGTGGGTAAATCTACCCTCTTCAACCGGCTGGTCGAACAGCGCAAAGCCATCATCGAAGACCTGGCCGGCACCACCCGCGACCGCCTTTACGGCGACAGCGATTGGGCCGGACGGGATTTTATCGTGGTCGATACCGGCGGCTTGGAGCTGGACCCCAACGCCCCGCCGCCTGACCCTCAAAGCGCGGTCGGTTTTACCACCGGCGCAGAAAGCCGCCTCTTCCTGGCCGAAATCCGTATGCAGGTGCAGGCCGCTATCGCCGAGGCGGATGTCATCGTTTTTCTGGTCGACGCCCTGACCGGCATCAGCAGTTCCGACTATGAGGTGGCCGAGTGGCTGAGGCGTACCAAAAAGCCGGTTCTGCTGGCGGTCAATAAGGCCGATAACCAGAAACGCCGCCAGGACGCCCTGGAATTCTATGCCCTCGGCCTGGGCGACCCCTACCCCATTTCTGCCCTGCACGGAACCGGCACCGGCGACCTGCTGGACGCAGTGGTGGCCCATTTCCCGCCTGCTCCCCCGGAAGGAGAGGAGGAGGAAGACACCGCGGTGCAGATTGCCATTCTGGGACGCCCCAACGTGGGCAAGTCGTCCCTGCTCAACCGCCTGCTGGGGGAGGAGCGGGTCATCGTCTCCGATATTCCCGGCACCACCCGCGACGCCATCGACACCCGGCTGACCTACGACGGGCAGGAAATTGTCCTCATCGACACCGCCGGAATCCGCCGGCGAGGGAAGATTGAGCCGGGGGTGGAAAAACACAGCTTTCTGCGGGCCATCAAGGCCGTGAACCGTGCCGACGTGTGCCTGCTGATGCTCGATGCCAACGAGCTGGTTACGGCCCAGGATGCCCACATTGCCGGCTACATCCTCGATGAATACAAAAGCGTGGTGGTCCTGGTCAACAAGTGGGATACAATTGAAAAAGATACCTACACCATGCACGAATTCTCCCAGAAGATTCGGGCCGAGCTGAAGTTTATGGAGTATGTCCCTTTGCTGTTCATCTCGGCCAAAACGGGGCAGAGGGTGCGCGATGTTTTGCCGCTGGCTCTGCGGGTGCAGGAGGAGCGTTTGCGCCGCATCCCCACCGGTGAGCTGAACCGCCTGCTTCGCGATGCCGTCGCCGCCCACCCCCCAAAGGGCGGCCAGCGTCACCGGCTGAAGTTCTTCTATGCCACCCAGGCTCGTGTCGACCCGCCGACCTTTGTGTTTTTTGTCAACAACAGCGAGCTGGTCCATTTTACGTATGCCCGCTACCTGGAAAACAAAATCCGGGAGCGGTACAGCTTTACCGGTACGCCCATCAAGCTGGTGTTCCGGAACCGCAAGGAAAAATAACCTGAGCCAGGAAAGGAGGGATGCAAGCAAAATAATCTCCAGCAGACAGGACTGACCCAGTTTTACCCGCGGAGGAGGCAGAGAGCGGTTAAACCGCCGGTGCATCCTCCCTCAATGGTAAACCATTTCCGGCCTCCTGACAGGGCCAGAAATGCCGTGATGGACCTGTATCCAACAAACAAGGAGAAGGAGCGATGAAGAAACTCTGGCTTTCTGTACTGGCAACCGTTTTGCTGGTGGCTCTGCTGGCCGCCCAGTGCGGTGGAGCGCCCCAACCGGAACCCACCCAGCCCCCGGCCACCGAATCAAAAGCTGA
>RFJV01000494.1 GCA_003694775.1 Chloroflexota bacterium
AAACCGGGCACAGGTGAAAATTTGTAGAGGCGACATTAACGTCGCCCTACCCCAACGTTATTTTATACGAGGAGGAGGCCGCCGATGGCAGACCCCAAAACAGCCGCCGAAGCCGGCAAGGAAATCGACCGGATTCGGGATATTGTCTTTGGACCGCAAATGCGGGAGTATGAGCAGAGGTTCCAGGCTGTTCAGCGCGACCTGGGGCGTTTGCAGGAAGAACTGGACCGCCTGACCGCCCAGCTGGCCGACCAGGACAGTCACCAGACCAAAAAACTCCAGGGCCTGCGCGACGAAATGCGCCGCGCCGACGACGACTTGCGGGCCGAACTGCGAGAAACCACCCGCCAGCTTGCCGCCGACAAGGTGGACCGCGTCACCCTCGGTGACCTGTTCATCGAGCTGGGCAACCAGCTCAAAAACGGCGGCAAACTGGGCGACCTGCTTTCTGCCCTGGATGAACCCAGCGAGCAGCATTCGCCGTGACTCATACGCCGTGGACTGATGACCAGGCCCCAACCGAAGAGAATGCTTCCCCTGCTGTGCCCGACCCATCGGTAGAGGCCCTGCGGGATATTCTGTTTCACCAGTACCGGGAGCGCATTGCCGAGCTGGAAGCCGAACTGGAGGCCCTGGAGCGCCGCCTGTCCGACCCGGACCGGCTGGCCGCTATCATTGCCCCCAGCCTGGGCGATGCCATCCGGCGCAACATCCGCGACGCCCGCGACGAAATGATTGAGGCCCTCTACCCCATCATCGGGCAAACAGTGGTGCGCGCCGTGTCGGAAGCGGTGCGCGACCTGGCCCGTACACTCGACGCCCGGATGCGCCAATCGCTGGACTTCAAGTCTCGCTTCCGGCGGTTGTGGGGCCGGATGAGCGGCCTCTCCCAGGCCGAAATGGCCCTGCGCGATGCTCTGCCGTTCTCCGTGCTTCAGATTTTTCTCATCCATCGGGAAACCGGCCTGCTTCTGCACCATATTTCGCTGGACCCTCACGCCCAGCCCGATTCCGACATCATCGGCGGTATGCTGACCGCCATCCGCGACTTTGTAAACGATGCCTTTAACCGGGGACAGGAAAGCCAGCTCGACGAAATCCAGTACGGCGACCGCAGTATCCTGATTGAGACAGCCCAGTACGTGTACCTGGCGGTGGTGGTCCAGGGGGTAGAGCCGTCCGGCTTTCGCGCCGAAATGCGCCGCCGGGTCATCGACATCAACCATACCTACGAGTCGGTTTTGCGCCAATACCGTGGCGATGCCACCTTGCTGTCGTCTGCGGACGGCATGCTGAGGGAATTAGCGGTCTATGCCTGACCGGAAGCTGAGGGAACAATGCCCGCACTGAGTAAAAAAGTTTGCCTGTTGGGTGATTTTGCCGTCGGGAAAACCAGCCTGGTGCGGCGATTTGTCTACAACCTGTTCGAGGACCGGTACATCAGCACCATTGGGGTCAAGGTGAGCCGGAAAACGGTCACCATTCCCGATGCCGCCGGCCCGGTTGAACTGACCATGATGCTGTGGGACCTGGCCGGCAGTGAAGAGTTCAACCAGATTCAGGCCAGCTATCTGCGCGGGGCCGCCGGGGCCATCCTGGTGTGCGATTTGACCCGCCCCGAAACCGTCACCAGTCTGACCACCTACGCCGGCAACCTGACCAGCATCAACGAAAATGTCAGCCTGGTTGTGGCCGCCAACAAGAACGACCTGGTCAACCAGCTCCGGGTTGCACCGGACGAGGTCGCCGCGGTGGCGGCTTCGCTGGGCGCACCATTTTACCTGACCAGCGCCAAAACCGGCGACGAGGTTGAAGCCGTATTCCGGCATCTGGGACGACTGCTGGTGAAGTCATAGGAAAAAATGATGACTCCTTCTGCGCCAACGCTGATTCTAAAAGACCGCCGGGTGGCCTACGCCCTCACCGACCATTCTCTGACGGTGCAGGAAGTTGGCGGGGTAACGGAAATCTTCCCCGTGAACGGGACCGAAGAGCTGGTCGGGCGTCCGCTCCGGGAACTGGCTCCGGAGCTGGTCGGCAGTGAGACGGCCCTGGAGGAGGTGCTGACCGGTGTCCTGCCTCGCTTCCAGCTTAGCTGGGTAAACCGGGAAACGCCAGCCGGAGAGACTACCTATGTTACCCTGGTCAATCTGCCTTTCCGCGACCAGACCGGTCAGATTACCGGCCTGCTCCACCTGACGGAAGATGTCACCGAAATTGCCGAACTGGACCAGCGTCTGGTCCAACAGCGCAACGAACTGCGCCTCCTGCGCGACCGGCTGAACCGCCAGAACGAGGCCCTGGCCGCGGCCAACGCCGAACTGCGCCGGCTGGACGAGGTAAAATCGGTGTTTGTGTCCATCGCCGCCCACGAACTGCGGTCGCCGCTGGCTTCGATGCTCGGTTTCATTGAAATTCTGCTCGACCAGCAGGTCGGTCCGCTGAACGAGAAACAGCAGGAATACCTGCAAATTGTCCAGCAGGGCGCAGAACGACTGCTCCATACTACCGACATGCTGTTGGATGTCACCCGGATTGAGGCGGGGCGCATCAGCCTGGTGCTTCAGCCGGCGAACCTGCCGGAGATTGTTTCGCGGCTGGTGCAGGAATTTTCTCCCCAGGCCGGGGCAAAACAGCAACGGCTGGTATGGAATCCGCCGCCATCCCTGCCCCTGGCCCTGTGCGACGCCGAGAAAACCGCCCAGATTATTACCAACCTGCTCAGCAATGCTATCAAGTACACCCCGTCGGGAGGGCAAATCACCCTGAGCCTGTCGCCGGCGGAAGAAGAGGGCTACCTCCAGCTTGCGGTATCAGACACGGGGGTCGGCATGTCGCCGGAGGACCAGGCCCGCCTGTTTACCCGCTTTTTCCGGGGAGATAGTGCCAACAAAACCGGCGCCGGGGGAACCGGCCTGGGGTTGTACATTACCCGGTCGCTGGTAGAACTGCAGGGCGGAACCATCCGGGCCGAAAGCGAACCGGATAAAGGCAGTACGTTTTATGTGACCTTTCCCGTCGCGGATGCTCCTGCACCGTTGAATTCGTAATACAGGCTGTAATACTGCTGTGGTATAATAGGAGTAAGGCTTGAATTTCCAGGTCTGAGGCTTTCATCATCAGCCGCCGATTGTGCGGTAGAACATTTGACTCAAAAGAAGAGGAAATCGAAAAAGATGGTAGTAACCTATACGAATCGAAAAGGTCGAAAGTATTACCTTTGTCGAGGTGTTACCAAAACAGGGAAGCCGCGCTATTATTTTTCGCGAGAGCCGAAAGACAATGTGGTTGATGAAATACCGGCTGGATATGAAATAACAGAAAGCGTGAACGGGGTTGTGTCGCTATCAAAGGTTCGACCGAAGTTGTTGTTGGATGTTGAAATAAACAAGGTTAGGGAAGCAATAGAAGAACATCTTGAAGGGCACAAATATCGGATAGGGGTCAAGTCGAAGGCAATAACAATCTACGAGTCGCTGGGGCCAGACATGCGTGAGTTAGCGAACATGTTTGCGAGTATATGGGGATTATCTGGAGAAGCACTGGAAGATTTCAGTGAGCGATTGGCGAGAGAGCATGAAATATATACCCAATACACGCCGGTTATGAGATTTACATTGAGTGATACGAAAAAGAGATTATTTAGAGCGGAAAGGATGAGCTATTTGGGGGAGGGGGGTTGGATAGGAATTGAATATGGGAAGCCAATCGAAGAATTGGCCAAAAGACTGATACCGGTGTTAGGTACAGAAGAATTCTTTGAGTTGTGATAGCACGTTGGGAACGGGAGAGAGCCAGGAGTTTGTTGTTTTCTCGTTTCTACCGTGCGGCATTGCCACTCTGCCAAGTTGCTCTAAAAAGCGGTGGCCGCACAACCCTGTTTGCACCGGACGGGGCTATCGCCCCAGGGTAAGCGCGATTTTCAGGTAGTTGGTTCTGGGCAAAGGATGTTCGCTCATGTTCAAAACGCGTGCTTACTATTGTAAGGGCGACCGGCGGGTCGCCCTACAAAGCACGCGAATTGTATACACGCCGACACGCCGCTTGCCGATAGTATAGATGGGGTGTACACTGCACGTTGACCCTCCCCCAGGTCTTTAAACCTGCGGGAGGGGACCGAATAATACGATATGGTTTCTGTTACTGCTTATACAATAC
>RFJV01000495.1 GCA_003694775.1 Chloroflexota bacterium
ACGATTGACGATTGGTGATTTGCGATTGGCGATTTACGACACAGTCCCCGCAGGGGGTTGACGGTTGATGGCTGTCCCGCCGAACAGCAGGCGCAGGCCGGGCAGAACACCGGGCCACGGCATGGTAACGGCCTGGGGCAGGTACAGGGTTGGGCCGGCCTGTTCCAGCCGGCGCGTGAATTCAACATCAAAGGCGCGGGGCCGGGGATTGAAGCCGCCCAGGTGGGCAAAAATTTCCCGGCGCACAAACAAACCGCTTTCCAGCCCGTACCGTCCTCTGTACCGGTTCCATTTTACAAGCCGGGTGGTCATTCTGGCAAAAAACGGCTCCGGTGAAAAATGGAGATGGAAACTGCCGCCGACCGTCTGGGGCAGGAGGCGGAAGTTCTGGGCAATGGCAGAAAAAGCAGAGCCGGGCAACTGCAGGCCGGGCGGTAGAAACAGCAGAACATCCCCGCGAGCCGCGAGGGCGGCGGCGTTGAGCTGTTCCGCTGGCGAAACAGCCGTGGTCTGCACCGGTACAACCGCCGCCGGCAGGTCGGGCAGACCCGGCGGATTGATGGCGACCATCTCCCATTCGCCGCTCTGCCGGGACAGATGTGCCGCGGCCGCGGCTATCGCGGCCCCGTCGACCGGCGGCAGGACCACCGAAATCAGCATTACGCTTGTCTCCGTTACGAAGATACCTCGACCAGCCTCAGCCGCACCTCGCCAATACCGATAACGTCGCCCGGTTCCAACGGGGTGGGCCGGGAAATCGGCAGGTCGTTCAGCAAAACGCCGTTGCGGCTCCCCAGGTCTTCTACCCACCAGGTTCCCCGGCGGAACTCCAGCCGGGCATGCCGGGCAGACACCGAAGGCCGGTTCAAGACGATGGTATTGTCTGGGCCGCGGCCAATCAGGGTGACCGGCAACAGCGGAAACTCACCGTTGGGCTGGTCTTCCGCGGGGCGGCTGACCACCCGGAGGCAGAAGCGGGGCGGCTGTTCGGCGGAAAAACCGGCAGTCTGCCGCAGGTCACGCCAGATGATGTAGAATGCCGTCCCCAGAAAGGTATAGAGCAGGCCTGCCGCGGCAAGCCGCAAGCCAAACAGAATCCATTCCAGGCTCATCGCCGGTTTATCGGGGGATGGTGAGCCGTCAATTGACCACCACCCGCAGAGTAGTTTGTCCCAATTGAAACTGCGTGCCTGCGGCCAGCGGGACCGGTGGCCCGGCAGAAGCAGTCAGCAGATGCAGGTAGTACCGTCCGTCTCGCCAGCGCAGTTGGGCATGGTGCCGGGATACTGCCGGGTCGCCCAGGATGATGTCATTATCCGGGCCGCGGCCAATGGTGACCACCGGCCCGGCGAGGGAGATTTGCCGGTTGTTCAGTTCCAGCCGCCACTGCCGCCCGGCTGGTCGCGGCACGGCGACCAGCTCCCGCGTTTCTTCCGGCGGCGAGGATTTTTTGCCGGAGGCAGGCCGGAACAGCCGGTGAAATGCACCCTCAATCAGATATTCGGCCAGACGCTCCAGCCGGTCCAGGGTATTCATAAGCGATATTATACATCGGGTCGGGGTTTTTAGAAAGAGGATGGGGACGGGAGAAGGATGGACGAAAATACGAATTTACGAATTTGCGAATAGACGGCACCGTAGAGCTTCCATCGTTCATTCGTCCATTCGTCCATTCGTTTCTTTGAGACTACGAGACTCTGGCGCGCCGGCGGCGGGATTTGCGCCGGGCCTGGCGGCGGTTTTCGGCCTGGGCGGCGATGGTCTCCCGGTCGGGGATGAGACCCTGAAGATGGGGGAAGGGGTCGGTGTTGTGGGGCAGGCCCAGCGCATCGACAAAGCGGGCCTGGAAATCCGGCTCCACCGCGGTTTCCACGTAGTCAATCCAGCGGGCAATTTCCCGCGCCCGCTGGCGTCGTTCCCGGCTGAGCAGGCAGAGCACCGCGCCGTCACCGGCCGCGTTGCCCACCGCGTACACCTGGTCCAGGTCGCAGTCGGGAAAGAGGCCCATCATCATAGCCCGCTGTTTATCGATATGTGCCCCAAAGCCGCCAGCCAGCAGAACCCGGTCTACTTTGTCTACCCCGCGGCGTTCCATCAGCAGTTTGGCTCCGGTGTACAGGGCGCTCTTGGCAAACTGAATGGCCCGGATATCCTGCTGAGTAACCACAATCTCCCGGCCCGTGGAGGTCTGGCTGGCCGTAGCGACCACAAATTCGCCTACCCGCTCCCCGGCCCGGAAGTTGGGCGACGGGTTGGGGGTAATGAACTTGCCGCTGGCGTCGATGATGCCCGCGGCGAACAGCTCGGCGATGAGGTCAATCATGCCGGAGCCGCAGATGCCCGCGGCCTGAATCTCCTCATCCGGCATTTCATCGCTCCAGCGCGGCTCGCCGATAACCCGGAAGCGCGGCCTGAGCGTCTCCCGGTCGATGCGCACCTGCTCGATGGCGCCCGGCGCGGCCCGCATGCCGTGGGTAATTTCACCGCCTTCAAATGCCGGGCCGGTAGGGCTGGAGGCCGAAAGCAGGTGCTCCCGATTGCCCACCAGAATCTCGGCATTGGTGCCGATGTCTACCACCAGCACAATATCCTCCTGCACGTGCGGAGACTCGGCAATGACCACCCCCATATTGTCTGCCCCAACGTGCCCGGCCTCTGCAGGCAGGATGTGCACATTGGCTCCCGGATGCACCCGGATGCCCAGGTCGCGGGCCTTCACGTCGATGGCATCGTGGGTAGCCAGGGCAAAGGGCGCACCGCCCAGCTCTACCGGGTCGATGCCCAGCACCAGGGCCATCATCACCGTATTGCCGACCAGCACCAGTTCGGTGACATCTTCCGGATGCAGGTGCGCGGCCCGCGTCGCCCGCTTGACCAGCGTGGACAGGGCGTCAATAATGGCCGCGTGCATTTTGTCTACGCCGTCCGGGTTCATCATACCGTAGCTGATGCGGCTCATCAGGTCTTCGCCGTAGGTGGTCTGAGGGTTCATCATAGCCTCGGTTGCCAGAATCTGCCCGCTGTGCAGGTCAACCAGATGGCCGGCCACGGTGGTAGTGCCGACATCCACGGCAAAGCCGTACGCGCCCTCCTGGTAGCCGGGCTGAAGCCGGATGACCTCCTGCCCGTTCCAGACCGTCACCGTGACCTCCCATTTGCCGGCCCGCAGAATTTTCTGCAGGTCGCGCAGGGCATAGTAGTCAATCCGCAGATTGTCCAGCCCGTGCGTGTCGCGCAAAGCGGCCTGAAGACGCTCCCAATCGCCGCGGTTGTCGCCCAGCTCCGCCGCCTGCACCCGGACAAAGTACTGCCGGATGGCCGGGTCCAGCTCAATTTCGCGCACCGTGGCGCTCTTGCGGACAATCTGCTTGCGGGCCTGGCTTTCCTCCGGCACGTTGACCACCAGGTCGCCCAGCACGCAGGCCGCACAGCTCAGGCGGTAGTCGCCGGGGTCCCGCTTGCGCTTCTCCCAGTAATGGCGCTCATCGCCGCCGGGGGGGCTGATATGCTCCGGGCTGGAGGTTATGCCGTACTTGGAGAAATCGCCATAATCGGCAACGACCTTGCACTTGCCGCAGGTCTGCTGGCCGCCGCAAATACTTTCTATTTCGACCCCCAACTGCCGGGCCGCGTCCAGCAAGGTAATGCCTTCGGGCACGTATCCCTGCCGTCCGGAGGGCTGGAACACCACAAGATGCTGTTTTTTAGAACCGTCTGAGGTCACAGGTGAAGCTCCGAGGAAAATTTTTCCGGCCTGCTGTCGGTCAGCAAGAAGCACGAGACCCACCAAAGGTGGGCCTCTCTGCCGGATAGAACATTATTATAGCGGATTTCATAAAAAATCAAAAAAAGCGGGCGGCAGGGGCGGGTCCAAGACCCGCCCTCGGCCTTCGTGGACGGCCAGAACAGACACGGAGTCTGCCCCTACACCAAAATCCGAACACACCCGTTCACCCATATCTTTCGCCCCTGCCCGCATTCTGTGCTATACTACCCCATCATCAAAACCCAACGATTTTCGCCAAGACCATGCCAAACCCTACCGAACTGACTATCATTGGCGGCGGACTGGCCGGCTGTGAAGCGGCCTGGCAGGCCGCCCAGCGGGGCATATCAGTCTCGCTATACGAAATGCGGCCGGTCAAGCAAACCCCGGCCCACGTTTCCGACCGCCTGGCCGAACTGGTCTGCAGTAATTCCCTGGGCAGTGACCTGCCCGACCGCGCCCCCGGCCTGCTCAAGGCCGAACTGCGCCGCCTGGGGTCGCTCATTATGCAGGCCGCGGAACAGGCCGCGGTCCCTGCCGGCGGCGCGCTGGCCGTAGACCGGGAAAAATTTGCCGCCGAAGTTACCCGCCGGATTGAAAGCCACCCCCTCATCCGGGTGATTCGCCAGGAAGCAACCACCATCCCCGACACGCCGACCATCATCGCCAGCGGCCCCCTCACCTCCGACGCGCTGGCAAAGGAAATTGCCGCCCTGTCGGGGGCGGAGTACCTGTACTTTTACGATGCCGTCGCCCCCATCGTCGAAGCCGACTCCATCAACATGGAGATTGCCTTCCGGGCCAGCCGCTACGGCCGCGGGGAGCAGGACGAAGGAGACTACATCAACTGCCCCCTCAACGAAGAAGAATACCGGGCCTTTGTCCAGGCCCTGCGCGAAGCCGAGCAAATCGAGCTGAAGCAGTTTGAACAGGAAGACGAACATTTCTTTGAAATGTGCCTGCCGGTGGAAGAACTGGCCCGCCGCGGAGACAACGCCCTGGCCTTTGGCCCTATGCGCCCCGTTGGCCTGACCGACCCGCGCACCGGACGCCGCCCTTACGCCGTTGTCCAGCTCCGGCAAGACAATCTGGCCGGAACGTTGTATAATATGGTAGGCTTTCAAACCAATCTCAAATGGGGCGAACAGCGCCGGGTCTTCCGCATGATTCCCGGTCTGGAAAATGCCGAATTCCTGCGCTACGGGATGATGCACCGCAACACCTTCATCAACTCGCCGACCCTCCTGCACCCAACCCTGCAGTGGCGCACCCGCCCCGACCTGTTCTTTGCCGGACAAATCACCGGCGTGGAGGGCTACGTGGGCAACGCGGCCACCGGTCTGCTGGCCGGGCTTAACGCCGCCCGGCTGATGCGCGGCGCGTTGCCCATTACCATGCCGCCGACCACCATGCTCGGCGCGCTGTGTCACTATATCACCCACGCCGACCCGAAAGACTTTCAGCCAATGAAGGCCAATTTTGGTATCCTGCCGCCGCTCAGCCGGCCAATCCGCAACAAGCGACAGCGCTACCAGGCCTACGTGGCCCGCGCCCTGCACGACCTGGAAACACTGATGAACCGGGAGGGAATTCACCAGGAATGACCAACCCCCGCCTGGAAATGCCGGAACAACACGAATATCTGGCCCGCTGGCTTCAGGACCATCTCGACATGCTGGGCCGGGGGGAAGAGGGCGAACATGCGGCCCTGCACCAGGCCCTGTACGAGGGGGTCATCACCCTCACCGGTCAGGGCGATGCCCGTCTGCTGGACTCCGTGCTGGAAAATGCCGCGGCCCAGGCCGTTGCCGCCGGGCAGGGGCTGGAAAACCTGCTTGCCGTTCCCCTCTCGCTGGCCCAGCGCATTCGCCAGCGTATTCTGGAAGAAATCGACCCGGAACCGGCCCTCGAGATGCTGGCCGTGCTGGACAAAATATTCGACCGCGCCGTCATTGTGGTCAGCCGGGCCTACCAGGAAGCCTACCAGCTGGCCTACGTAGACCGGGCCGTAGAAATCTCTCGCTTTTACGCCGAAACCGAAGAAAAAGTGATGCAGTACGCGGCCGAAGTGGCCCGCGCCAACCGGGAGCTGGCCCGCCTGGAAAAAGCCAAAACCGACTTCATCAATATTGCCGCCCACGAACTGAAAACCCCGCTCACCCTCATCCGCGGGTACATCAACATGCTCCAGCACCAGGAACCGGACTCCCCGCTGATACCCCTGGTTGAAGGGATTGCCCGCGGGGCCGAGCGGATGAATACCATCATCGAAAACATGCTCGACCTGTCGGCGCTGGATACCGGCCAACTGCAGTTGGTCCTCACCCCGGTCAACCTGCAGTCGCTCCTGCAGTTGATTGCCGACCAGCAAAAACCGGCCCTGGACGAACGCCAGCAAACCCTGAAAATCGGCGACCTGTCCGGCCTGCCGGTCATCGAAGCCGACCAGGGCCGCCTGCATCAAGTCTTCACCCACCTGGTGAAAAACGCCATCAAGTACACCCCCGACGGCGGCGTCATCTCCATCTCCGGCAGTGTGCAGACAGAGAACGAATCCGGCAATTACGTTCACCTCCTGGTCCGGGATACCGGGGTGGGGATTGCCCCGGAAGAGCGGGAAAAAATCTTTGCCCGGTTCCACCGGGTTGGAGATTCCAACCTGCACTCCACCGGCGAGACCAAATTTATGGGCGCCGGACCGGGCCTGGGCCTGGCGATTGTCAAGGGACTGGTCGAGGCCCACGGTGGCCGGGTCTGGGCCGATAGCCCCGGCTTCGATTTCCGCAACTGTCCGGGCAGTACCTTTCACGTTGTTCTGCCGGTTGTGCCGCCGCAGTCCGAAGTACGGCGGGTCAGACCGTTCCATCATGAACACGAACACGAAGGACAGCACGAAAGACACGAAGGGCACGAAACGGCTGAAACCTGACACAAAAAGTAACGGC
>RFJV01000496.1 GCA_003694775.1 Chloroflexota bacterium
AATTCTGGACAAACCTGGGGGGATTCGCCCAGCAGAGCTGGATGCTTCGCGAGGGGGAATCCCCCCGCGCCCCCCTGTCTGTCCAAAAATTTTGGACAGACCCCTTCCATACCGCCGTAAATTTCACCGGCGGTGAAGCGCCCGTCTCTACCCTCTGCCCAATGCCTGCGCCATGGTCCGGGCCAGCACATCCATAGACCACGGCTTGGGCAGGTAGACCGCCTGCCGTGCCTCCGGCAGACCCTCGAATTCCAGAGGATGCTCGCGGTCTACAATCAGCACCAGCGGCAGGACGGGGTCAAGCTGGAGCAGTTGCCCAACCAGCAACCGCCCGTTGAGTTCCGGGGTAACCACATCCACCAGCGCCAGAGCCACCGTCTCCCGCTGACGGTGGAACAAATCCAGCGCGGCTTCCGCCGTACCGGCGACGAGGGGACGGTAGCCCAGGTATTCCAGCGCCCGGTGCATCACATCCAGCAAACCGCTCGTTTCGCTTTCCAGCACCAGCACCGTTTCACCCTGTCCGGAGGGCACCGCCGCCGGCCTGACCTGGGCGCGCTCAGGCGGAATGTCCACCACCGGCAGAACCATCGACACGATGGTCCCTTCTCCAACCCGGCTCTGCACCTCCACCGACCCGCCGTGCTGGGAGACAATCCCCTGGGTCTGAGCCAGCCCCATCCCCCGGCCGGTTTCCCTGGTGGAGAAAAACGGCTCAAAAATACGCGTCAGATGGGCCTCGGCGATACCGTGCCCCTGGTCGTGCACCGACACCCGCACCCAGCGTCCATCCGGCGCGCCCTCAACCGGGGCCACCGACACCCAAATATCGCCGCCGTCGGGCATTGCCTCCACACTGTTCTGGATGACGTTCAGCAACGCCTGCCGGAGATGCGCGGCGTCTCCGCTGACCGCACAAGCAGTACAGGCCGGGTCTATCTTCACCTGGAGGTGGATACCGCCCGGCAAAGAAGCCGAAGCCCGCTGAACGGCCTCGTACACAAACACCGAGACGGGCACACGCCGCTTTTTCCGGACCGACTGGCGGCTGAAATCCAGCACCTGCTGAACCAGCGCGGCCGCTTCTTCGCTCACGGCGATAATCTGGCGCAGATTCTCGCGCAGGTTCTCCTGGTTGCCCGGCTGAACCAGAGAAAGTTCGGCAAAGCCCACAATACAGGTCAGCATATTGTTGAAATGGTGGGCGATTCCACCGGCCAACCGGCCTGCCAGGGCCATTTTTTCCTGCTCCCTCAACCGGGTCTCCGCGGCCCGCTCCCCGGTAACATCCCGAAACGAAAGCACCAGCCCGTCAACCGTGCCCCGGTCATCGCGGAGGGGGGCGGCATGGTCGTTAATCAGATACTCCCCCTCCTGCCGGTGGATAAGCAGACGGTCGCCAAAACTGGCCGGTTCACCGGTTTGCAGAACAGCCAGCACGTCGGGCGAAGCAGGTTCCCGGCTTTGCGGGTCGACCACCCGGAACACATTGCCCAGCTCCTGCCCCACCGCCTCGGCGGCAGGCCAACCGGTGTACTGTTCTGCCAGCGGATTCATAAATCTGACCCGCCCTTCACCGTCAACGGCAATCACCGCCTCGTGGATGCTCTGCAGAGTGGCCGCCAGCCAGCGTTCACTTTCGCGGAGCCGTCGCTCCATCCGGTGCTTGTAGAGGGCCATCTCGATAGTGGCCTGAAGCGTCCGCTCCTCAAACGGCTTGAGCAGATACCCGTACGGCTCGGTGACGCGGGCGCGGCGAAGCGTGGGTTCATCGGCATAGGCAGTCACAAAAATCACCGGCAGGTCCAGTTGGGCCTGAATCCGGCTCGCGGCTTCGATGCCGTCCATTTCGTGGCTCTGCAGGTGAATATCCATCAGCACCAGGTCGGGGCGGAGGTCCAGGGCCATCTGAACGGCCTGCTCGCCTGTCTGGGCCATACCGGCAGGCTCGTACCCCAACTTCCTCAGCCGTTTCTGGATATCCAGGGCTACAATTCTTTCATCTTCGACCACCAGGATGCGGGTCTGTTCCATTGGCCTGACTCCTTTGTTGGACAATCAACGACGCCGTTTGAGCTGGTACCAGATGATAGCCGCCACGACCAGCAGGCTGACAACGCCCCACGGCAGGTTCGACCCGCCGGAGGCGGCGGAAGTGGTGGCTGTGCCGGTCTCCTCTGCCGCTTCCCCCCGCCGACTGCTGACCAGTGCCTCCGCGGTTGGCTGGTAAACCGAGGTAGCCGTCGGGGCAAAGGTGGGCGGTATCTGCAAGGGGGTGGGAGTGGGGCGGGCC
>RFJV01000007.1 GCA_003694775.1 Chloroflexota bacterium
GCGAATACAACACGAACCCCCTACCGGGGACAGGTACACGAATGGATTGCCTCTCCTGAAAATAGCCATTTACCCCGTAGGCGGGGCATCCCAATGCCCGTTCGCCCGGCATAGGGATGCCGGGGCTACGGATGCCGGGACTACGGATAAAGGACAACGAATTTTTCACTTGTGCCCGGTACGGGTATTCTCGTTGTCATCCCATTGGGACTGTCCGACTCTCCTGAAGATGGTAGGACAACTGCTAGCAGTTGTCCTACCATCTCCCTGGTGAGGACAGGTCGTGCATTTGCGAAACATTTTCGTAGGTAATACAAAAAGCGCCTCGCTGGAAACGAGACGCTTTTTGAGGAGCGGGCGATGGGATTCGAACCCACGACCTTCTCCTTGGCAAGGAGACGTTCTACCCCTGAACTACACCCGCACCTTCAACAGGGGTGGCAGGAATCGAACCCGCAACCTTCGGTTTTGGAGACCGACGCTCTGCCAATTGAGCTACACCCCTATATCGGGGAAGATAGCGGGGGGGGGATTCGAACCCCCGACCTCCAGGTTATGAGCCTGGCGAGCTGCCTCTGCTCCACCCCGCAGTGTTGGTTGTTGTCCGGTCTTTGAATGGATAAACAGGTACTCCCGATTCTGTTTTAGCCGTCATCTGTCTCACCCCAGGTGGGGTGGTCATCCCTGGCTTGCAGGGTGTTACCCTGCCTCACCGGGATGACTGCGACGAGACCAAACCTTACCGGCCTGGCCCACTCGCCTTGCTCCCAGTCGCACGCTCGCCCAGCCGGCGCCGTTACCGACGCCGCTGGTAGGCTCTTACCCTACCGTTTCACCCATCACCCCCTGGCGGGGGCTGGTCTGCTCTCTGTTGCGGTTGTAGTCGCACCCGCCTTACGGCGAATGCGCCCTCACTTACTGTTTCGTGAGGCGACCTTGCCCAACAGAGGGGCCGGGAGTCGGGAAGTTCCTCTACCCGGCTGGTCCGGGTAGCGACGGCTCCGTTTATCCTCAAAGACCGCTTGTAAAGGTACTGTTCTGGCGTCCCCGGCAGGATTCGAACCTGCGACCTTTTGGTCCGCAACCAAACGCTCTATCCACTGAGCTACGGAGACCTGCCCTCTTCATCTCAGGACGCCGGGGATTATAACATGGTTTGCGGCACGTGTCAAATTTTTTTGGGGCAGGAGATTACAGCGGGCCTTCAAAATAAACGGCCAGCTCCTCCAGGGCAAAGCGAACCGGCGCCCACTGTTCCTTGAACAGGTGCTTTTCTACCAGCCTGGCCACCACATTGCGGTCAATATGGGACGCGCCGGCGCCTTCAAACGTTGCCGCCCAGCCCCCCAGGGCGTTCCCCAGGGCTACCGAGGCTTCCCAGCTCAGCCCGACCAGCCGGCCCATCACCACGCCGGCATCAAAGCAGTCTCCGGCACCGGTGGTATCCCTGACCTCCACCTCAAACGCCGGTATCACCGCCCGCTTGTCGCCCACGGCCAGCAGACTTCCCCGCGCCCCCTGCTTGGTCACCACGGCGCAGGAGCCGCGTCCGTCCATCAGGTAATCCAGGCACTGCGGAACCGGTCGCCCGTTTCCCAGGAGCGTCAGCTCCGTTTCGTTGGGGAAAATCACATCCAGCCGGGGCAACAGCTCCAGAATCTGCCGCCGGGCTTTGAGGGCCGGCTCTGTTCCCACGTCCAGGCTGACCCGTGTGTAGGGGGTACTTTCGGCCAGGTCCAGCGCGGCCAGGACGGTCTGGTACTGGTGGTAGGCCAGAAAAGAATACCCCGACAAATGCAGCCAGCGGCAGTTTTGGAAATAAGCCGAGTCAATTGCCGCCGGGTCGGTAAAAACATTGGCCCCTCGCGCCCCAAACATGGTCCGCTCCCCATCGGGGGTAACGGCGATAAAAATCAGGCCGGTCCCTACCGCCGGGTCTACCTGCACCTGACTGCAGTCCACGCCGGCCGCCCGCAGGTCGGCCAAAGCCTTTTCTGCCAGGGCGTCCTTTCCTACCCGCCCGATAAACCCCACGTCGATGTCCATTCGGGCCAGGGCAATGGCTGTGTTCACTGCCGACCCGCCGGTGTGCATCTGGGCGGTGGTAGCCACAGCTTCGTGCCCCGGCATCGGGAACGAGGGAATGGTTAAATTCACATCAATGTTGATGTCGCCAATAACGATGACATCCGGCATTTACGGCTCCATTGGTCGGGAGTCTGAGATTTCCCGGTGCGGTTCAGGTCTTGTCGGCTACATCCGGTCCGGTTGGCAGAACAAAGGTGAACTTGCTCCCTTTGTTGACCACGCTCTCCACCCAAATACGTCCCTGATGTTCCTCAACCATTCCTTTGGCAATCGACAGCCCAATGCCCATCCCCTGATACCGCCGGGTTAGGGGCGGCTCAACCTGGTAGAACTGGTTAAAAATCCGCTCATACTCCGATTTGGGGATACCAATACCGGTGTCAATCACACTGACCCAGTACCTGTGGCCTTTCAATTCCGCCTGAACGTGGATGCGTCCTTTTTCTGGCGTAAACTTGATGGCATTTGAAAGCAGGTTTGCCAGTACCAGGTAAATACGCTGGCGGTCGGCATCGATGTTCAGGGGGTCATTGGGGGGGATAAACCGGGTGGTCAGGGTTTGCTGTTTTCCGGAGGCCAGTTCTGAAAATTCCTCAACCGCCTCCAGAATGAGGGCTTTCAGGGAAAAAATACTGCGCTGTAACTGCAAATCGCCGGTCTGAATGTGGCGCAGGTTGACCATATCATCAATCAGCGCCCGCAGACGCATAGCACTGCTGAGCACCACGTCCAACTGCTCGCTGGCTTTGCCTTTCAGGTTGTCGCGCAGAAAGGTGGCATAGCCCAAAATCACCGCCAGCGGCGTTCTCAGTTCGTGGGAGGCAATGCTCACAAAATCGTTTTTCAGCCGCTCAATCTCCGACAGGTCCCGGTAGGCCTGCTGGAGTTCGTCCAGCAGACGGGCATTTTCAATGGCAATGGCGGCCTGGGCGCTGAGAGTGGTGGCAATCTGGATGTCGTCCTCGTTAAAGCCGGCATCCCCCTTTTTGTTGACCAGCTCCATCACGCCAATCGTTTTATCGCGCAGTTTGAGGGGGACGCCCAAGAGGGAGCGGGTCTGAAAATCGGTGCTCTCGTCGACGCCGCTGTGCCAGCGCGGGTCTTTCCGGGCGTCGCGGATAAGCAGGGGCCGGTTCTTCCGGATAACCCATCCGGCAATGCTGTTATCCAGGGGGACCAGCATTTTTTTGAGCACATTGTCCCGGTCGCCAGTGGCCGCGGCAAAACGAAGTTCCCCGGTGTTTTTGTCCAACAGCATAATGGAGCAGGCTTCGGTATCGGTCAGCTCCGTAGCCGATTGGATGATAATCTGCAACAGCGGCTCCAGGTGAAGGGTGGAGTTGAGTATCTGGCTGAGTTTGACAATCCGCTCCAGGTAGCCAATCCGCCGTTCCAGGGCCTCGATTTTCTGCTGGAGAACCTGGACCTGCTCTTCTGGTGTCTCACCGCCGGGGGACACGGTCGGTGGGTTGGCGGCGGGAGATTTGCTATCTTCACCAGCACTGGATGCAGGTTTTCCGGACGCCTTTGGTTTTTTTTCTTCTGGGGAACTGCCGAGATATTTCAGCATAAGTCCGGGTCTTCAAAATAACAGCTCGGTAAATAAATGACACTCAAAATTATACACGCACTAAAGGAGGTACGCCAACCCTCCCGGTCAACATTTGGCCTTGAGGCTACAGACGGGATAAACAGCTTTCCACCAGGGCCGCCGGGTCTGGGGCGGGAACATCGTCCGGGGAGCGGTCCAGGTAAAGCAGGAATTCGTGGTTGCCTGCCGGCCCGGTAATCGGCGACGGCATTAACCCGCGCGGCTGGAGCCGGGCCGCCACGGCGTACTCCAGCACCTGCTCCAGCACCTGGCGGTGCACCTTCCGGTCGCGCACCACGCCGCCTTTGCCCACCTGCTCCCGTCCGGCTTCAAACTGCGGCTTCACCAGAGCGACCACCTCCCCCCGCTCTGTGAGCCAGCGAGCCACCACCGGCAGAATAAGGTTGAGCGAAATAAACGAGACATCAATGGTGACCAGTTCAACCGGCTCCGGCAGGGTGTCAACATACCGGGCATTGGTGCGCTCCATCACCACCACCCGCGGGTCTTGCCGGAGCTTCCAGGCCAGCTGTCCGTAGCCCACATCCAGGGCATACACCCGCCGTGCCCCGCGCTGGAGCAGGACATCGGTAAATCCGCCGGTCGACGCGCCCACATCGGCGCAGACGCGGTGGGCGGGGTCAATGCCAAACCCGTCCAGCGCGGCTGTCAGCTTCAGCCCCCCCCGGCTGACAAAAGGCGGCGGTTCCTCCACTTCTACCACCGCCCCGGCAGTCACCGGGTAGCCGGCCTTGTCGACCACCATTCCGTTGACCCGCACTTTGCCGGCCATTATCAAGGCCCTGGCTTTACTGCGGCTGTCGACCAGGCCGGTTTCTGTCAGGTAGATATCCAGTCTTTGTTTTTTCATTCCTAACCGGCAATCGTAAACGCTTTACAGATAGAGTAACACAACTCCACTGTTCCAACAAAA
>RFJV01000497.1 GCA_003694775.1 Chloroflexota bacterium
AATTTTTTGTGATAAATTACACAAGCTAGCAGGTAAATATACAGGTCCGCGCCTGCGGCGTGGATGGCTGGTGTACCCGGCTTGTACACCAACAGGCTGTTGCAGAGTGGCCGGCAAAGATGGCCCGTACCTGGCAACAGCCTGTTTTTTGTGCGACCATTTCGTGCCTTTTGTACCTTTCGTGTCTTTCGTGTTCCAGTTCGGGCCGGCTGTCTCAGGTCAACGGCGCCCGTCCAGGCGACCTGAACCGAAATTTTACTTTCTCGTTCTCAAAAGGAGATTGTGGTTATGAACGGCCCAATGATTCTCACTTTCGTCATTCTTACCATCACTATCGTGCTCTTCATCATCGACAAACTGCGCGTAGACATTGTTGCTCTCCTTTCCTTGCTGGCCCTGGCCTTGACCGGTCTGATTTCCTCCAAGGAAGCACTTTCCGGCTTTTCCAACTCTACCGTAGTGACTATTGCCGGTCTGTTTGTGGTGGGTGAAGGGTTGTTCCGCACCGGCGTGGCCGACTGGCTGGGGGACCGCCTCATCCGGCTGGCCGGAGATAGTGAAATGCGTCTGCTGGTGGCCCTGATGCTGGGTACGGCCTTACTTTCCGGCTTTTTAAGCAACACCGGTACAACGGCCGTACTCTTGCCTGTGGTTGTGGCCGCGGCCTGGCGCATCGGCAGCGCGCCGTCCAAACTGCTGATGCCCCTGGCCTTTGCCGCCTCTATCGGTGGGATGCTGACCCTGATTGGTACACCGCCTAACATCGTGGTCGCCGATGCCCTGTCGGAAAAGGGACTGCGTCCTTTTGGCTTCTTTGAGTTTGGCTATATCGGCCTGCCGCTGTTGGTGGTGGGGATTGTCTACATGGTGGTGCTGGGGAAGCGCTGGCTTCCGTACCGCAAGGTGGCCCGGCCCCAGCAGAAAACATCCACCTCGACGCCGGAAGAACTGGTCAAAACTTACCAGCTCGACGGCAAGCTGGCCCGCCTGCGGGTGCGCCGCGGCTCCACGCTGGCCGGGCAGTCGCTGGCCCAGGCCAGTATTGGACGGGACTACGGGGTCAATGTGCTGAAGGTCATCCACCGCAACGGCAACGGCGACACGTCGGGGCGACTGCTGGATACCCTGTCTGGGGCCGTAACCGGCCGGCGAGAGCGCATCATCGAAACCGCCCCCGACGCGGATACGCTGGTCCACGCCGATGATATTCTGGTGGTAGAAGGTGACGCTGAGGCCATCGACCGGATGGCGGTACGCTTCAATTTGGGTATTCTGCCGCCGGATGCCAACGGCGGCCAGCCTCAGGAAGACCTGCTGTCGCGGGAAGTCGGCCTGGCCGAAATTCTGCTCACGCCCCGGTCCGCCCTCATCGGGCAAACCATCACCGAAGCCAGCTTTGCCGATAAATACAAGGTGCAGGTGCTGGCTATCTCTCGCCGGGGCAAGCCCATCGATGATGAACCGATTACCGATGTCCGGCTGAATTTTGGCGACACTCTGCTGGTGCGGGGAACGTGGCAGGCATTTGAACTGCTGGAAAATGAAACGCGCAACTTTGTGGTGGTCGGGCGGCCGGTGTCGCTGGTCAAACCGGAAGGTTTAACCTGGCGGTCTGTGGTCGCCATCCTGGCGATGTTGGGCATGCTGGTGATGATGGTAACCGGCGTGGTGTCTACCGTCATTGCCGTTATCATCACCGGTATGGTGATGGTGCTGGCCGGCTGTGTCAACCCGGAGCAGGCTTACCGGTCTATCAACTGGGAAAGCGTCATCCTGATTGCCGCTATGCTGCCGATGAGTACTGCTTTGCAGGCCACAGGGGGAGCCGAATTTATTGCCAACGGTCTGGTGAATTCCCTGGGTGTTTACCATCCCCTCCTCCTGCTGACCGGCGTGTTCATTCTGACGACCAGCTTTACCCAGGTTATCAGCAACACGGCCACCACCGTACTGGTGGCCCCCATTGCCATCCAGGCCGCCCAGAATATGGGTATTTCTCCTTATCCGGTCCTGATGATGGTGGCCCTGGGCGCGTCCAGCGCCTTCCTGACCCCCATCGCCACCCCGCCCAACACCCTGGTGCTGACCCCCGGTGGCTACCGCTTTGGCGATTTCATCAAGGCCGGCCTGCCGATGATGGTTCTCTTCCTGCTGGTCAGTCTTCTGCTGGTGCCGCTTATCTGGCCGCTGTAGGCCGGTCGGGCTGACCTGCCCCCCGGCACGATTTTCCCGGCGACGCGCCATCCCGGCGCGTCGCCTTTTTTCTGGCCCCACATCCCCTTACCGGGGGGGCTTTGCCCAATTTCCCCGGTCATGGTAAAGTAATAGTTTGACTGTTTTTACACCAAACCGGATGGTAAAGGATGAGTCAGAAAAGTCTGATTATTCGAGGGGCGCGCCAGCACAACCTCAAAAATATCAATCTTGAAATTCCCCGCGACCGGCTGGTCGTGATTACCGGACTTTCCGGGAGCGGCAAGAGCAGTCTGGCCTTTGATACCATCTACGCCGAAGGCCAGCGCCGCTACGTGGAAAGTCTGTCTGCCTATGCCCGCCAGTTTCTGGGCCAGATGGACAAGCCGGATGTGGACCAGATTGAGGGCCTCAGCCCGGCCATTTCCATCGACCAGAAGGGGGCCAGTCACAACCCCCGCTCCACCGTGGGCACGGTGACAGAAATTTACGACTACCTGCGCCTGCTGTACGCCCGCATCGGAACGCCGCACTGCCACATTTGCGGACGCGAAGTCAACGTGCAGACCAGCCAGCAAATTATCGATGCTATCCTGGAAAAGCCGGACGGCAGTCGGATTATGATTCTGGCCCCGCTGGTCCGCGACCGCAAGGGCGCGCACAAGGCTGTTTTCGATGACATCCGCAAGGCCGGCTTCGTGCGGGTGCGGGTCGACCACCGCATTTTTGACCTGGATGACGAGATTGAGCTGGACCCCAACCAGCTCCACACTATCGAGGTGGTGGTCGACCGGCTGGTCATCCGGCGGAGCGGGGACAACGGTACGTATGACGATGCGGCCCGGCTGGCCGATTCCGTGGAGACCGCGCTCAAGCTGGGCAGCGGCGCGCTGATTGTCAGCGATGTAACCGACCGGGACAGGCCGTGGGACAAGCTGTTCAGCGAGCATTTTGCCTGCCTGCACTGCGGAGTGAGCCTGCCGGAAATTGAGCCGCGTACCTTCAGCTTCAACAGTCCGCACGGGGCCTGCCCGGCCTGCAGTGGCCTGGGCGTGCGGCAGGAAATCGACCCCGACCTGGTGCTCAATCCGGAAAAGACGCTGGCCGAAGGGGCCATCCGTCCCTGGGCCAGGTACACCCGCGGGGCAGAAAGCGGCTACTACGCCCAGCTTATCCGGGCCGTGGCGGCTTACTACAACCTGCCGCTGGACCTCCCGTCCGGCAAGCTGACCGCCCGGCAGAAGGATATTCTCCTGTACGGCGGCAAACCCACCGAGCTGATAACCCTGCGCTACCGCACCCCCGATGGGCAGACGCGCAGTTACGAAACCAGCTTTGAGGGCGTTATCCCCTCCCTCCAGCGCCGCTACCGGGACGCAGTTCAGGCTAACAATACCCGCCTCATCACCGAGATTGAACGGTATATGTCGACCCGCACCTGCCCGGCCTGTGCCGGTCACCGGCTCCGCCCGGAGGCGCTGGCGGTGACGGTGGCCGGGAAGGGGATTCACCAGGTCAGCGATATGGCCGTGTCGGACGCGCTGGCCTGGTTCCGGCGGCTGGCCGGCGAACCGGCCCCGGATAGGGAAGACCTGCCGGAGCCGCTGACCGAGCGCCAGCAGATGATTGCCCGGCAAATTCTGCAGGAAATCATCACCCGCCTGCAGTTTATGCAGGATGTGGGGCTGGAATACCTGACCCTCAGCCGGGCGGCCAATACCCTCTCCGGCGGCGAGTCCCAGCGCATCCGGCTGGCAACGCAAATCGGTTCCCGGCTGATGGGGTGTCTGTACATTCTGGATGAGCCGAGCATTGGCCTGCACCAGCGAGACAACGAGCGCCTGCTGAACACGCTCCGGGGAATGCGCGACCTGGGCAATACCGTGCTGGTGGTGGAGCACGACGAGGACACGATGCGGGCCGCGGACTGGATTGTCGAGCTGGGGCCGGGCGCGGGCAAGCACGGTGGCGAAGTGGTCTGGTCCGG
>RFJV01000498.1 GCA_003694775.1 Chloroflexota bacterium
GCCGCGCCGGTGGCAATATCCGCCGACCCGCCGACAATGGCATTGTTCGGCATTACGCCGAACGGCGGGAAAAAGGCGTGCATCGACCCGCCCATCCCTTTGTTGAAGCCGTATTCGCGGCCAAAAATTTCGGCCAGCGTACCGTACAGGGCGTAGTACACGGCCAGGTTTTTGACATTGTCTGCCGGGGCAAATTTTTCGACCACCCGCAGAATGGCGCCGTCCATGTAATTTTCCATAATTTCCAGCAAGGCGGCATCGCTGAGCTTCTGGATGGCGGAGAAGCTCTTGGCCAGAATTTCGCCATGACTGCGGTGGGAGCCAAAAATCAGGTCTTCCGGCGTCAGGTGGTAGGCCTGTCCCACCGCGGCAGACTCCTGCCCGATGGACAGGTGGGCCGGGCCGCGGTGGTTGTATTCTATGCCCTCGTAGACGCCCTCTTTCTTTATCCGGTCCAGCATGCTTTCAAATTCGCGGATGAACACCATATCGCGGTACATCCGCACCAGGTTCTCTGAACCGTACTTTTTGGCCTCTTTCTGCGGGTCGGACCGGTAAGCGTTGACCGGAATATCTTTACCCTTGATGACACCGCGGCGCCGCGCCTCGGTGGGGTCAATCATTATCAGTTTGGTCATCAGTGCGCCTCCAAAAACAGCAAAATAATAAAGCAGGACAACTGCCGGTAGCTGTCCTACCCCGCCAACAGCAGGTCGAACCGGGCCAGAGCCTGCGACAGCGCCTGCAGAAAACGGGCCGCGGGCGCGCCGTCTACCACCTGGTGGTTGATGGTCAGCGACAGGCCCAGATGGGGGATAAACTGCACGCCGTCCTCACCCTGCACCGGCTTGAGCTGGATACTGCCGACCCCCAGAATCGCCACCTGGGGCGGGTTGAGCACGGGGGTAAAGCTTTCGATGCCCAGACTGCCCAGATTGGTGACGGTAAACGTACCGCCCTGCAGGTCGTCCGGGCTGATTTTGTTTTCCAGACAGGCCGCGGCCAGCCGTTTGCTCTCCTGGGCCAGCGCCTTCAGGCTGAGCTGGTCGGCGTGGCGGATGACCGGCACCATCAGCCCCCGCGGGGTATCGACGGCCATCCCCAGATGAACGGCGCGGTAGCGGTGAATTTCCTCGCCGGTAAACAGGGCGTTCAGGTCCGGGTATTGGGGCAGAACACGGGACACGGCAAAGAGAATCAAATCGTTGATGGTGATGTTCTGCAGACCCATCGCCTCCGGGCTGGTTTTGAGCCGGCGGCGGTAGTCCTGCACGGCCCGCGCGTCGGCAGAGGTGTTCAGGGTAAGCTGGGCGGTGGTTTGCAGGGATTCCAGCATCCGGTCGGCGATGAGGCGGCGAATGCCCCGCACCGGGATGACTTCCACCTCTGCCGCGGGGGCGGCAGGTGTTTCCGGAGCGACCGGGGTCAGGTCGGCGGCGGTGACGCGTCCGCCGGGGCCGGAGCCGCGAGCCGGGGCCACATACGCCCCGCTGTCCACCATCGACCGGGCCAGGGGGGTCATCCGGGGACGGGCCTCCAGCGCGGCCAGCACGTCCCGCTCGATGATGCGGCCTCCGGGACCGGAGCCGGTCAGGGTGTGGGGGTCAACCGCTTTCTGCCGGGCCAGCGTGCGGGCACGGGGAGAAATCTTCAGCCGGGACTCGCCATCGCCGGCGGGCACTGCCGCCGGGGGTTCCGGTTCCGGCGGAGGCGCGGCAGGTTCGGTCGGCGGGGGCTGGACTGCCGGGGCCGCGCCGCCGGCAGGACGCAGGTCGTCCACATTTTCCCCCGGCTCTCCAATGGCGGCGATGGTGGTCATCACCGGAACCTCGGCCCCTTCGTCAAAAAAGACCGCCAGAAGGGTGCCGGAGGCGGGGCTTTCCACCTCTACCAGGGCCTTGTCGGTTTCCACCTCGCAGAGCACCTCGCCCTGCGCGACCGTCTCGCCGGCCTGCTTTTTCCAGGCCACGATGATACAGCTTTCCACGGTATTGCCCTGTTGGGGCATTACAACAGGTGTAGCCATAAGTTCCCCTTCAATTCTTGTCTGGGAGATTGGAGATTGGTTAATGGTATCTATTCAGCCGACGAACGTGGAGGATGAAATCTCACACAAAGACACGGAGACACAGAGAATTTTTTAAAAAATCTTTGTGCCTTTGTGTCTTTGTGTGAGAAATTTTCGGTCCTTGTTCCTTATGCTGAACAGTTACGGTTAATGAATCTCCCAATCTCCCAATCTCCATCCGGTAGAGTCATCAGACAACAACAATATCTATCCCCATCGTGCTGAATTGCTCCAGCATATCGGGCGGAGCGTCGGAATCGGTAATGACCAGGTGGATGTCTTCGGGCCGGGCAAAGGAGGCCAGTCCGACCTGCCCCCACTTGGACGCGTCCAGCACGGCAATCACCTGCCGGCACAGCCGAACCATCTCCCGCTTGACCTCGGCCTCATCCGGGCTGACGTCGGTCAGTCCTTCGGGGTAGCTGAGGCCGTGGGCGCCAAAGAAACCTTTCTGGATATTGAACTTCTGCAGAAAGGCCAGGCCGTCCAGGCCGATGAGCGAGGCGGTTTCCGGCTGGAAGGTTCCGCCGGACATCACCACCCGGACGCCGGGGGCGTCCTGCAGTTCCTGGGCCGCGGCCAGGCTGTTGGTGATAACGGTAAGCTGGCGGCGGGTTTTGAGATGGGGCAGAATTGCCAGGGCGGTACTGCTGCTGTCTACAAAGACCGCGTCCCCATCGGCGACCAGCTCTGCCGCGGCCTGTCCAATGCGGCTTTTTTCCTGCACGTGCCGCTGGCGCCGCATCGTCAGGGCTATTTCGTAGTGGCTGTTGCGGGCCGGAATGGCCCCGCCGTGGGTGCGGATGACCAGCTTCTGCTCGGCCAGGGCCTGCAGGTCGGAGCGGATGGTCACTTCCGACACGCCCAGCCGCTGGCTCAGCTCCGCCACCGAGGCCCGGCCCTGCTCCGTTATCCAGCGCAGAATTTCCTGCCGCCGTTCTTCCAAATACAGTTCTCTGGTTTCGCCCATTCGTTTTGTTTTTTATCAGATGCTTTCAATTACTTTCATTTTAATACAAAAAGAAAGGTTTGTCAATACGAGGGGTACAAATGGGTGCGTTTCAAATTTTTGATGGATTTTGCGTTTCTGGCCGTCCGCGAATACAACACGAATACACGAATGGATTGCCTCCCCTGAAAATAGCCGTTTA
>RFJV01000499.1 GCA_003694775.1 Chloroflexota bacterium
AAAAAGCGCCCGGATATTCAAAAGCAGTTCGACGAAATCTACATTACCAAACCGGAGCTGTGCTTTACCAGACGGCTGATAATGCAGAAGGGCGGGCGGGAGATTCATTTCGTCCATCTGGGCGGGCATACCCCGGCCACCAGCGGCCTGTATCTGCCGGAGGAAAAGATTCTCTTCACCGGTGACCTGGTTGTAGTCAATGAGCACCCGGCCTTGGGACAGTGCAACAGTGAAGAGTGGCTGGAGCGGCTTCGCTGGCTGAGACGGCAGAAGTTCGCCCAGATTGTGCCGGGACACGGCCCTCTGTGCAACGTGGAAGCCAGCGAGCCGGTGTCTGAGTACATCCGGACCATGCGGGCCAAGGTGCGCAGTCAGTACAAGTCCGGGCGCACCAAGGCCGAAGCCGCGGTGGTCATCAGCCAGATGCTGGACTTTTTCCCCTACCCCCAGGGACAGAAATCCATCATCGAAAAGCGTATCCGGGCCGGCGTAAGCCGGGTTTACGACGAAATGAAAGCCCTGTATGGGGAGCAAAATTAACCGGACGATGAGGGGGGACAGCGGCAGAATTTGACAGAAAAGACCGCCCGTGTTATACTCTTATCCCGTTGTCAAGAGAAACACGTCGGGATGTAGCGCAGCCCGGTAGCGCGCTTCGTTCGGGACGAAGAGGCCGGCGGTTCGAATCCGCCCATCCCGACTTCCAATATCATATCGGGGCGTAGCGCAGCCCGGCAGCGCGCTTGAATGGGGTTCAAGAGGTCGGCGGTTCAAATCCGCCCGCCCCGACAGGTTTTCCGCCCACGTAGCTCAGGAGGTAGAGCAACGCCTTGGTAAGGCGTAGGTCGGCGGTTCAAGTCCGCCCGTGGGCTTCAACACCACCCATCCTTTAACCGTTTTCCAATGGAGGAAAGCGGTTTTTTTATTGGGCGTAGGGCGACATTCATGGCGCCCTACCCAACGCCATTTAGTGACCAACAAAAAGAGGGACGCAATCATTCTGCGTCCCTCTTTTGATGTTCAGTGATGGTCTTACATCATTCCGGGCATACCGCCGCCGGCGGGAGCGGGCGGCTCAGGTTCCGGAATATCGGTAATCAGGGCTTCGGTGGTCAAAATCATGGCCGCAATGGACGCCGCGTTTTCAATGGCACTGCGGGTCACTTTGGCCGGGTCGATGATGCCGGCTTCGACCATGTCCACATACTCGCCGGTCAGGACGTTGTAGCCAATGCGGCCCCCGTCGGAGTGGCGGCGGCGCACTTCTTCCACAATCACCGCGCCTTCTTCGCCGGCGTTGCGGGCAAGCTGGCGCATCGGTTCTTCCAGCGCCCGGCGTACAATGACAATCCCGGTGTTGATGTCCTGATTCTCGTGGGACAGGTCCTTGATGGCGTTCAGGGCATTAATCAGGGCCACGCCACCGCCGGGAACGACCCCCTCTTCCACCGCGGCGCGGGTGGCGCTGAGCGCGTCCTCAACCCGGTGCTTCTTCTCTTTCAGTTCGGTTTCGGTGGCCGCGCCCACACCGATGACCGCCACCCCACCGGCCAGCTTCGCCAGCCGTTCCTGGAGCTTCTCGCGGTCGTAGTCGCTGGTGCTGTTCTGGATTTCGGCCTTAATCTGGTTGATGCGGGCGGTAATCGCCTCATCGGAGCCGTGACCGCCAACGATGGTGGTATCTTCCTTGGTGACGACCACCTTGTCACAGCGGCCCAGGTCGGCCAGGGTGGCGCTTTCCAGCTTGCGGCCCATTTCCTCGGTAATGACCACGCCGCCGGTCAGCACGGCAATGTCCTGAAGCATGGCCTTGCGGCGGTCGCCAAAACCAGGGGCCTTGACAGCCACCACGTTGAAGGTGCCCCGCAGTTTGTTGAGCACCAGGGTCGCCAGGGCTTCGCCGTCCACGTCTTCGGCAATGATGAGCAGTTCGCGTTTGCCGGTCTGCACCAGTTTTTCCAGCACCGGAATGAGGTCCTGGGCGGTGGAGATTTTCTTGTCGTGGATGAGGACAAACGGTTCGTTCAGCACGGCCTGCATCGTTTCCTGGTCGGTGACGAAGTAGGGGCTGATGTAGCCGCGGTCGAACTGCATCCCTTCGACGTAGTCGGTTTCAAATTCCAGGCCCTTGCTTTCTTCCACGGTGATAACGCCGTCTTTGCCCACCTTGTCCATCACTTCGGCAATCAGGTTGCCGATGGCCTCGTCGGCGGCAGAGATGCTGGCAACATGGGCGATGTCTTCCTTGCCCTGCACCGGGATGGAGTTTTCGCGGACATACTGGGCCGCGGCGCTGGCCGCCATTTCAATGCCGCGCTTGAGGAGCATGGGGTTGGCCCCGGCGGCCACGTTCTTCAGCCCTTCGTTCACAATAGCCTGGGCCAGAACGGTGGCGGTGGTGGTGCCGTCGCCGGCGATGTCGTTGGTTTTGGTGGCGGCTTCTTTGAGAAGCTGGGCGCCCATATTCTCGTAGGGGTCTTCCAGTTCAATCTCTTTGGCTACGGTGACGCCATCGTGGGTGATGGTCGGCGCGCCCCATTTTTTGTCCAGGGCCACGTTGCGGCCTTTTGGCCCCAGGGTGGTTTTGACGGCATTGGCCAGAATATCGACCCCGGCCTTCAACCGGCGCCGGGCGTCTTCCTGAAAGGCAAGCTGTTTAGCCATTAGTCTGAATTTCTCCTTAGCTTTGTATTATTCGATAACTGCCAGAATGTCTGATTCTTTCAAGATGAGGTATTTCTTGTCTTCAATCTTTACTTCGGTGCCGGCGTATTTGGCATACAGAACCCTGTCGCCCACGCTGACTTCCATCGGAATACGGGAACCATCCTGCTTGCAGGCCCCCGGCCCTACGGCCAGTACTTTCCCCTGCATCGGCTTTTCTTTGGCCGTTTCCGGCAAGATGATACCGCTGGCTGTCTTTTCTTCCTGTTCAACCGGTTCCACAACCAGGCGGTCTCCGAGGGGTTTCAAGTTCATCAGATTTAACAACCTCCTTTGTTTCGGGTTTTTGTCTTGTTGGGCACTTTGTCTCAAAAAGTGCCAGACCAGCACGGGATGATACCTTAACTTGACCGATTTTGCAAATTCCTGGGTGAAAAATTAGCACTCGAATAAAAAGAGTGCTAAAGAGGCGTTACTTTGAGGAGAATTCCGTAATCAGGCGGAGCTTGCCCTGGCGGGACATGCGTTTAATCTGAAGCTCCCGTTTGAGGGCAGACCGGCGGTCGGGCAGTTCTTCCAGATAGACCAGCCGGACCGGCCGGCGCTGGCGGGTATAAACCGCCCCCCGACCGGCGTTGTGCGCCTTTAACCGGCGGTCAACGTCGGTGGTCCAGCCGGTGTAGAGGGTCTGGTCTGCGCATTCTACAATGTATACGTACACCGCCATTTTCAGCGCCGGATGCCGAACAGCCGTTTGAAGAGACCTTGCTTTTCCAGCGGCGGGGTGGTCACTTCTGGCCCGATGAATTTGCCTTCCCGGACATCTTTTTGCCAGCTGGCTCGCTCTACCACGGCCCGGTCGATAGCCTGGGCCAGCGGTTCGCCGCCATCTTCGGCTACCAGCAGGTCGCGCAGGGCAGTAAGCTGGCGGATAAGGGCGTCGACCAGCCGGGGCAGGTTGGTCTGCTGGGAAAGCCAGGCTTCCTTGAGCGCGTCCGGGTCGCCGACGGCGCCGGCGGAAACATGTTCGAAGAGACTGCCGGCCAGTTTGCGGCCTTCGTTCCAGGCGCCCTGCTCAAGCAGGGTATTGACCAGGGCCACGCTGAGCATGGCCGGCAGGTGCTCCACCGCGGCCATCAGCCCGTCGTGCTCCGCCGGGTCGAGGAAAAAGGGCGCCGCGCCCAGCAGGGACACCATGGCCAGCATAGTTTCGACCGCGGTTTCGTTGGCCGTGGCCGCGGGGGTCAGGCAGTAAAGCCGGCCCCGGAACAGGTCGGCGGAGGCATGCTCGTAACCGGTGCCCGCCGGCTGAACAATGGGATTGCCGCCCACAAAGTGGGCGTGCTCCGGCAGGAGTTCCTGCGCCCAGGCCAGGGTGTCAACCTTGTTGGGGGTGGTATCGGTAATGACCACGCCCTGCTTCAGGTCTTTGGCGATGGCTTCCAGGGTAAACCGGATGCCGCTCAGGGGAATAGCCAGCACAATCAGGTCGGCTTTTTCGCAGGCGTTGACCAGGTTCCATTCGGCCCGGTCGAAGGCGCCCATTTTGACCCCCTCCTTGGCCCGGAGGAGGTCTTTATCGTGGCCCAGCACGCGGATAGGTTCCTTGTGCTGTTTCAGGGCCAGGCCCATCGACGTTCCAATAACGCCGGTTCCAACGATGGTCACGGTAAATTCGGTCATTTTGGCTCTCTCTCAGGTTGGTCTAATTTTGGTCATCGGCCCACTGCAGGGCACGCAGAAGCTCCGGGGCAGGAAATTGTGAATTTTGAATTTTGAATTTTGAATTTTGAGCGGCCAATGGTGAGTCTATGCCGCGTGGGTGCTCTTTGTGTTTTTCGGACTTTTCGTGTTCCCTAATCAGGGCCACTGCTTGCGGCAGGCATCCGGCCTGTTCGGCCCAGGCCGCGGCGATAGCCGGGTGGTGGGCGTGGATGACAAATGGGCGTCGCCACCAGGCCCGGCCCGGCCACCGCGGGGAGGGGCTGGTGGCCGCGTAGTCGTCCAGCAGGGTTTGCGGGTCGGCATGGCCCAGCCGGTGCAGGAGGGACGGCCAGAAGGCCCGGAGCAGAACAATCAGCACCCGGTGAATCAGCGGCTGGCCCAGACTTTTGCCGGCATCGTGCAGAAGTGCGGCCTGGAGCAGGGCCGGGTGGGTATATCCGGCCTGCCGAAGCGTACGGGCCACGGCCAGGGCATGCCGCCGGTCGTTGGGCGGCATGCGGTAAAAAAGGTCACGCTGGTCGGGAGCCGGCAGAACAGCGTGCACCAGGGCCTCGTCTTCGGGCGACAGGCCGCCGGCGAGACCACCGGCCCAGCGGGGCAGATAGGCGCGGACTGCCGAAAAAAACTGGTAGCTTCGGTACACCGCCCGGTGCATACCCTCTCCTTGCCGGGTTAGTAGCCGGCCAGCATCAGCCGGGCCACCGTGGTTGCCGGCCTCCAGACCAGCCAGTCGAAGACCGGCAGGCGACTGCCCAAAAAGAAGAGCAGTAAAAAGATAATCAGGCTGAACCGCTGGATGCGGTCCAACTGCAGGGCCAGCTCATACGGCAGAAGGCCGCGCAGAACGGTAAAGCCGTCCAGCGGGGCCAGAGGTATCAGGTTGAAAAAGAACAGGGCCACGTTGATGACCACAAAAAAGATGAGCAGTCGCTCCATATTGAACGATACCGGCAGACCGGCAACCAGCAGTAGCGGCGAGAGGCTGTTCCAGGCCATTGCGGCCAGGAGGGCCAGCAGGAGGTTGGAAACCGGCCCGGCCAGGGCCACGACCATCGCGCCGGTGCGCGGGTCCATCCGCAGGTTGCCCGGCTGGAAGCGCACCGGTTTGGCCCAGCCCAGCCCGGCCATCATAATCAGCAGGGAGCCAAACAGGTCCAGGTGGGCAAACGGATTGAGGGTCAGCCGGCCATCGTACTTTGGAGTGGGGTCGCCCAGCTTGTAAGCGGTGAGGGCGTGGGCCAGCTCATGGATGGGAAAGGCTATCAGGAGAATCAGGATGCGCGCCCCGTACTGGGGCAGGGCAAAGACCAGGTAAACGGCCAGCAGAATCCCGGCGACAATCAGGATTTGCCGGAACGGCGGCTGTTTCAGCCGTTCCAGCCAGGAGGAACGGGGTGGTTCGTAGTAATATTGTGGGCGCATAGTTTTCTTTTCTGAACGATTGAATTTGCAATACCGCTGGTCATTATAACACGCCGGACACGGTTTACGAAATTGGCTCAAATTGATGGGGGTGCGTTTCACTAATACACCCCCGCAAGGGAGGGTGCGTTTCATTTTTTTGGCAACCGGAGCCATCCACGAATTTTTCACGAATACACGAATACACGACCTGTCCCCGCCAGGGAGATGGTAGCCCCGGTATCCGTAGCCCCGGCATCCGTAGCCC
>RFJV01000500.1 GCA_003694775.1 Chloroflexota bacterium
AAACTCCCAAACTCACCAACTCACCAACTCCCCAACTAACAAACTAACCAACTAACCAACTCACCGAGGAGCATAACAATGGCAGAAATAAAAATGAATCCATCCGTAAACAGACTGGTTGGCGACATGCCAAAAGTAGGCATCCGCCCGACAATCGATGGCCGGCTGGGCGGAGTGCGGGAGTCGCTGGAAGAGCAAACGATGAATATGGCTAAGGCTGTGGCAGAGTTCATCAGCCAGAACGTGCGCCACGCCAACGGCCTGCCCGTCGAATGCGTTATCGCCGATACCACTATCGGCGGGGTGGCCGAGGCCGCCCAATGCGCCGAAAAGTTCCGGCGTGAGGGGGTCGGTGTGTCCATTACGGTGACGCCCTGCTGGTGCTACGGGGCAGAAACAATGGATATGGACCCGCTGATTCCCAAGGCCGTATGGGGCTTCAACGGCACGGAGCGGCCCGGTGCGGTTTACCTGGCCGCGGTGCTGGCCGGTCACACCCAAAAAGGTCTGCCGGCCTTCAGCATCTACGGCCGCGACGTGCAGGACGCGGGCGACACGTCTATCCCGGAGGATGTGCAGGAAAAACTGCTCCGCTTTGTCCGGGCCGGCCTGGCCGTGGCGACCATGCGGGGCAAGTCGTACCTGGCAATGGGCGGTACGTCGATGGGCATTGCCGGCTCCATTGTAGACCCCTCCCTGCTGGAAGCCTACTTTGGTATGCGCTCCGAAAGCGTGGACATGAGCGAGTTTGTCCGCCGGCTGGAGGAGAATATCTACGACCCGGAGGAGTTTGAGCAGGCGATGGCCTGGGTCAAAGCCAACTGCCCGGAAGGCAAGGATTACAACCCGCCCGGCAAACAGCAGAGCCGGGCCGAAAAAGACCGGGCCTGGGAAATCTCCGTCAAGATGGCCTTGATTGCCCGCGACCTGATGGTCGGCAATCCCAAACTGGCCGACCTGGGCTACGGCGAAGAGGCGCTGGGCCACAACGCCATTGCCGCCGGCTTCCAGGGTCAGCGCCAGTGGACTGACCACTTCCCCAACGGCGACTTCATGGAGGCCATCCTCAACAGCTCCTTCGACTGGACCGGCATTCGCCAGCCGTACATCGTGGCGACCGAGAATGATTTTCTCAACGGCCTGTCGATGCTGATGGGCCATCTGCTGACCGGCACAGCCCAGATTTTTGCCGACGTGCGCACCTACTGGAGTCCGGAATCGGTCAAGCGGGTCACCGGCTACGAGCTGACCGGTCGAGCCGAGGGCGGCATTCTGCACCTGATTAACTCCGGCCCCGCCGCGCTGGACGGCACCGGCCAGCAGTCGCTCAACGGACAGCCGGCGATGAAGCCGTTCTGGGAAATTACCCCCGACGAGGTAGAAAAGTGCCTGCAGGCTACCACCTGGCACGCCGGTATGCTGGAGTATTTCCGCGGCGGCGGCTGGTCGACCCGCTTCCGCACCCGCGGAGGAATGCCGGTGACGATGTGCCGGCTGAATCTGGTCAAGGGGCTGGGGCCGGCCCTGCAGATTGCCGAGGGCTGGACGGTCGACCTGCCGGACGAGGTGCATACCATCCTGGACGAGCGCACCAACCCCACCTGGCCGACCACCTGGTTTGTGCCCAACATCACCGGAAGCGGCCCCTTCCGCGATGTGTACACGGTAATGAACAACTGGGGGGCCAACCACGGCGCTATCAGCTACGGCCACATTGGGGCCGACCTGATTACCCTGGCCTCTATCCTGCGCATCCCGGTTTATATGCACAACGTCCCGGAAGAGAAAATCTTCCGGCCCAGCGCCTGGGCCGCGTTTGGGGCCAACGAGCCAATGGGCGCGGACTTCCGGGCCTGCGCCAACTTTGGCCCGCTGTACGGCAAATATTAATCGGGTAGCTGTTCAGGTGACTGCGGAACATCTCCAAGATTGGCCTTTTTTAGCCAGCGGGTGTAAACCGTAAAACGTAAACCGTAAAACGTACTCTTACGTTTTACGCAATTACGTTTTGCGCTTCCCCGCCCGTTATTTCTGGCCTTTCAAAGAGGCTGTTCTGCACACCTGAATAAATACAAAATTGGGAGTACCGGAATGACCAAAACCGCCAATTTTATGGCCTTTGACCTGGGCGCGTCCAGCGGACGGGCCGTGGTGGGCCGCTTCGATGGGGAAAGGCTGTCGCTGGAAGAAATCCACCGCTTCCCGAACGGCCCCACCCAACTGCTGGACAGCCTCTACTGGGACGCTCTGCGCCTGTTTTCCGAAATGAAAGCCGGTCTGGTTAAGGCCGCGGCCCAGGTGGATGGCGGTCTCACGGCCATGGGCATCGACACCTGGGGCGTGGATTTTGGTCTGCTGGACCGGCAGGGAAATCTCATCGGCAATCCGTACCACTACCGCGACCGCCGCACCGATGGCATGATTGACCGGGCCTGCCAGATTGTGCCCCGCGAGGAAATCTTTGCCCAGACCGGCATCCAGTTTATGCAGTTGAACACGCTGTTCCAGCTTTTTGCTATGGTGCAGGCGCAGTCGCCGGCGCTGGACATTGCCCATACCCTGCTGATGATGCCCGACCTGCTCAACTACTGGTTTACCGGGCAGAAGGCCGGGGAATACACCATCGCCAGCACCAGCCAGTGCTACAATATGCAGGCCGGTCGCTGGGCCGCTCCCTTGCTGGAGAAGCTGGGCATTCCGACCCACATCTTCCCGGAGGTGATACCGCCGGGCACGGAGCTGGGCGCGCTTCTGCCGGCCATTGCCGAAGAGACCGGCGCCGGGCCGGTGCCGGTCATCGCGCCCGGCTGTCACGATACGGCCAGCGCGGTGGCCGCGGTCCCCGTCACCGATGCGGATGCGGGCCGGTATGCCTATCTCAGCTCCGGGACGTGGTCGCTGTTGGGGGTCGAACTGAAAACGCCGGTTATCAATAAAAAGAGCCTGGCCTACAACGTCACCAACGAGGGCGGGGTGCAGAACACCATCCGCCTGCTCAAGAATCTGGGCGGTCTGTGGATTGTGCAGGAATGCC
>RFJV01000501.1 GCA_003694775.1 Chloroflexota bacterium
CCCACCACTCGAATCCCTTCCTGCCGTTCCAGCAGGGAATGGAGACCATCCCTCAGGATGGCGTGGTCATCTACAATCAGCACCCGAATATCAGGCATAAATTTTGTCTCCCTCGTCAACAGCCGTTACAGGGCCTTCTGGCGGCAGGATGGGAAGCTGGATGAGAATCTGGGTTCCATACCCCGGGGCGGTGTCAATGTCCAGGTGTCCGCCCAGCAGTTCTATCCGTTCCTGCATCCCCATCAGACCCAGGCCGCGCTGTTTATCGGGCGATTTGAGGACTTCAACCATATCAAAGCCAATACCATCGTCCTCCACGCCAATGGTGACAACGTTATTCTGCACCTGGAAAAGGATGTGGACATTCCGGGCCTGGGCGTGCCGGGCAATATTGGTGACTGCCTCCTGCACCACCCGGAACAGGGCTGTTTCCACTTCCTGGGGCAGACGGCAGGTCAGCGGCGCTTCGTTGATGGTGACCCGCACCCCTTCCGGCTCCAGCCGCGATTTTGCCATCGACCGGATAGCCGGCCCCAGCCCCAGATGGTCCAGCATCGTTGGGCGCAGGTCGAAAATCAGCTTGTACACGTCTTCCATTGTTTGCATTGCCAGCCGGCGGGTGGCTTCCAGCCGGTCTTTGATTTCATCCGGGTCATCCATTTCCAGCACTTCCTCTACCCCGTACAGCAGGGCGGCCAGTGACTGGCTGGTATCGTCGTGAAGCTCGCGGGCAATGCGTTTGCGCTCCTCTTCCTGGGCGGTGATGAGCTTTTTGAGCAGTTCGCCCCGGAGATGTTCCTTGTGCTGAACCTCGGCGTACAGGCGGGCGTTTTCTACTGCCACCGCAATCTGACTGCCAATCGCGGCCAGCAGTTCCTGCTCCTCCGAATCGAACTCATGCGGGGTTTTGGTTCCCACGCAGATACTGCCCAGCACACATCCTTTTGCCATCAGCGGGACGTGCACCAGCGTTTTGAGCTTTTCTCGCTGGAGCGATTCGGCCCGGCGACCGCGGTAGCGGGACAGGTCCGGGATGACAATCACCTGCCCGGCCTCGATGACCCCGCCGCAGGAGCCGTCGAGCATTCCCAGCCGGGAGGCCAGCCTGGCCGCCTCTTCCGACAGTCCCCGGTGGGCCATCAGCTCCAGATTGCCCAGCGACTCTCTCTGCAGGAAAATCGCCCCCACGTCGATGCCGGTCAAACGCAGAACTTCATCCAGCGCCCGGCCCAGAATCTCCGACAGGTCCAGCGACTGGTTGACCGTGTTGGCAACTGCGTTCAAAATGGCCAGCTGTTGGTTGCGCCGCACCAGCGAGTCTTCCATCTCTTTTTCGTCGGTCACATCGCGGCGCAGTTCAATTATCCGGCTGATGCGGCCATCCTCGTCCCACATTGGCGAGGCCACAATATCTACGTACCGCTTGTGGTTGTTTACGTGGTACACGTGCGTCACCTTGACCGGCTGGCCGGTTTCGACCACCCTGGACAGGGGACATTCACATTCATTGGGCCGGCACTGGCTGTTGAGATGAAAGGCCCGGTAGCATACCTCCCCAATCAGCGGCTGGCCGGCGCTGTATTTTTCCTGGGCTGTTTTGTTGACCTGCAGGATGCGCCGGTTCAGGTCGACCACAATCAGTTCGTCGCTCAGGCCATCGATAATGGCCCGCAGGTCGTCGCGGGCCTGCTGGGCCTCCATCTGGGCGGCAATGGCATCGCGGGTGCGGGCCTGCACACGGGCATCCAGCTCCCGGTTGAGAGCCTGGATTTCACCAATAGATTTCTTCAAGCGGAGGCGCATCGTGTCGAAGCTGTCCGCCAGCACCCCAATTTCGTCCCCCCGGCGACAGCAAATCGGCGTAGACAGGTCGCCCTGGGCAATCCGGCGGGCGGCATCGGTCAGCAACTGCACCGGCGAGACCACGCTGTTGGTGGTCACCCAGACCAGCCCCAGCGCTCCGACAATGGAAACCAGCCCCAGCAGGACGGTCAGCAGTTTCAGCCGGCTGACCGGGGCAAAAACTTCGGCGGAATCCTGGTGCACCAGCACGCCCCACGGCGCTTGCCGGAGCGGGGTAAAGAAAATAACCTGCCCCCCGGACTCCGAAGCCTTGTCGTTGGTACAGCCGACACACGTTTCCACGGCAGAGCGGCTGGACAGCAGTTTTCCGCCCAGAATACCGGCCTGCGGGCTGGCGGTCAGCACCCGTTCCGGGCTGGTGCTGAACAGAATCAGGCCGCGCTCATCGACCACATCCAGGGTTCCGGTACGGCCCAGGTCTACAGAATGTTCAAACGGGGAAATATCGGGGTCCGACAGGTCGAGCACAACGGCCAGCACCCCCACCGGCTCCTGCTGGCGGGCATTGACAACCGGAACGGCCATCACGGCCAGCGGAGGACGGGTAGAAAGGACGGTCAGACCGGGTTGGCGGTTCAGGGCGGTTTGCAGGGCCGGTAAATCTGTCCAGGGGACGGGCTGGTTCTGGCGGGTGATGGAGGCTTGCAGGTGGCCGCGGCGGTCGAACAGGTAGACTCCCTGGTTGGCCCCGGAAATGAGGGAAAAGCCGGTACGGAGGGCCGCGGCCCGCTCCCACGGCGAGGCATCAGGGTTCTGCAGGGTTTCCTGGCTGGCAATAATCAGCAAGGCACTCTGGATGTGGTTGAGCCTGGCATCCAGGTTGTCGGCGGCCAGATAGGCCAGCTCCAGCCGTTCGCGCAGAACCTGCTGGGTAACCTGCCGGGCCGTGCTGATGCCCAGCAGGGCAAAGATGGTCATTAACCCTACCAGACCGACCACCACAATCGCCGCCATTTTGGTGCGCAGGTTAACGTTAACCCAGCGGTCAACCATCCACTGCTGGTAAGCGGTCCAGAAGTACTTCCACGATTTCCTGGGTTGCAGAGGAATAATCATCGCCAGCTCCTTTGGGCAATGCCTCCGTTGACGGAACTACGGCCAGCGGCAGTAGCGCGTCCGGCCACAGCGCCGGCAAACACCATCCACCTCCAGTGTCTGGTGAATGGCGTCAAACTCGCCCATCTCCTCGTACCACTCGTACGTCCGCCCGATAGTGATGCGCAGGGGGGTCTTGGGCATGTTGAACTCTGCCCGCGCCTTCGAGGTGTCGAAATAAAAGGTCTGGGCCTCCAGGCGCAGGCGGTCGCCGGTCAGCGGGACGGGGCCGCGGGTTTGGGGGCGCAGGATGTCGGTCAGGCCGGCCGTCAGGGAGACCAGCAGGCGGGGCATCACCTTGAGCTTCATCCCACAGCCTACCACGTCGGCAATAGTCTGGTAGAACTGCAGGTAGGTCATATTTTCCCCGCCCAAAATGTACCGCTCACCGACTCGCCCCTTGAGTGCGGCCTCGATGTGGCCCTGGGCTACGTCGCAAATGGGCACCACGTTAATGCCGCCCGGCGGGATGAGCGGCGGCGCGCAGTGGTTGACAATTTCGACCACCACCCCGCTGGACACCTTGCGGATGTCCCGCGGTCCGATAACGGTGGTCGGATTGACGATAACAGCCGGCAGTCCCTTCTGGATGGCCTTAAAAACGATTTCCTCGGCCAGGTACTTGCTGTGGCCGTAGACAAAGCGGTCGCCCTTTACGTTGAAGCGAAAGGTTTCGTCTACAATCCGGTCGGGATGGATGCCCATCGCCGCGGCAGAGCTGGTATGCACCAGCCGGTCGACCCGCACCTTGAGCGCGGCTTCCACCACGTGACGCGTCCCCTCGACGTTCACCTGGTACATCCGGTCGACGCCCTGCCGCCAGTAGTCCACCACCCCGGCGGTGTTGAACACCACATCGACGCCCTGCATAGCCGGGGGGAGCGTTTCCGGAACCAGCACATCCCCTTCGGCGTACTCAAACGGCCCGTCTTCCAGCAGAATCCGGCTGGAACCGGGCCGGGCCAGGATGCGCACCTCCCAGCCCCGTTCGACCAGCCGGAGCGCCAGATTGGACCCCAGGAAGCCTGTCCCGCCGATGACCAACGCCCTGGGCATACCGCACCTCACTCCCCCCCTGTGACCAGCACACAAAACCCCTATAATAAATTTTAATCCTTTTTGCCGTCAGTGGTAAGTGACGATAATCCCCTATCTTTGTGACAAACGTCACCAATTACCCGCTGTCCTGTTCACGGCGGCAGAGGGGGCCGTACAGGTCCGGGCGGCGATGGGCCAGGAAATAGCCCATCTTTGTCTGCCGCAGACGGTTCAGCTCCCGGCCTGGCAGGAGAGAAACTGCCGCGCCCTCTTCTTCCCCCACCACTTCGGCCAGCAGTTCCCCCTTGGGGTTGATGAGCAAGGCCACGCCGCCAAAATACTGGCCGCGTGCCCCTTTACCGACCAGATTGCAGGCGGCAACATAACAGCCGTTATCGTAAGCGCGGGCCGGCAGGTAGCGAAGCATGCGGCTTCGCTTGGCCTGGGGGTTGTCGCGGGGGGAGGCGGAGGCCACAAACAGCACCTCCGCCCCCGACAGGGCCTGCAGGGTGCTCAGTTCTGGAAAGTGGGCGTCGTAGCAAAGCTGAACCCCGAAGGTCAGCCGCGGGTGGGCAAACACTCCAATGTCGTCCCCGGCCCAAAAGACCGCCTTCTCCGGCTGGTTCAGGTGGGTTTTGCGGTACACCCCCAGCAACCCTTCCGGCGCGGCAATCACCTGGCTGATGTACTGCCGCCCCTGACCATCCGCTTCGGCCAGTCCGGCCAGCAGAACCACCCCAAACCGGGCGGCGATGTCTACCAGCCGGGCGGTCGACGGGCCGGGGACTGGCTCGGCCACCGCCTTCACCGCCTCGGTACGCTCGTAGCCGCAAACCGACATCTCCGGAAAGCAGATGAATTCTGCCCCTTCCCGGCTCAAGCGCTGTACCCACGCCTCCATCCGGTCCAGATTGCGCGGTGCCCGGCCAAACTCGGCCCGAAAATTCACCGCCGCGACTACTACATC
>RFJV01000502.1 GCA_003694775.1 Chloroflexota bacterium
ATGGTAGGGGAGTATGGTTCGTAGCCCCGGCATCCCTATGCCGGGGCATAGGGATGCCCCGGCTACCACAAAACTGAAATGCGCCTGCGTAAGTCCTAACGTAAAATTGTAATGTACGTTTTACGTCTGTTTGCTGAGCAAAAGGCCAATTACAGAAACAGCTTGCCCCAACCTGAGCAGTGACGTTTTTACTTGATACCGGTTGTTTTGACCCCCTCCACGATGTACCGCTGAACCAGGAAGAAGAAGAGCAGAATCGGCAGGACGCTGACCGCGGCCCCCATAAAAATGGCCGGCAGGTTGATAGTCTGGGCGGTCATAAAGGTAGAAATAACCACCTGCACCGTCCAGGTACTGCGGCTCTGCCCGACCACCAGCGGCCACAGAAAGGAGTTCCAGGCCCGGATTAAACCAATCGTGCCCAGGGCAACGAATACACCGGTAGAGTTGGGCACCACGATGCGGAAGAAAATGCCCACACTGCCCAGGCCGTCTACGCGGGCCGCGTCTTCCAGCTCCTGGGGAAAGTCCAGAAAGAACTGGCGAAAAATAAAGGCCGAAAAGACGTAAAACATCGGCGGGATTATCAGCCCCTGGTAGGTGCTGACCCAGCCGAGCTGGGCCACCACCAGGAAGGTTTGCACAAAGATGGCCGCAGAAGGAACCATCAGCGCGCCCAGAATCAGGTAGAAAACATGGTCGGCCCAGCGGTAGCGCACACGGGCCAGGCCGTACCCGGCCATCGAAGTGACCACCAACTGCCCGGCCACCTGCAGAATGCTGACCAGGAACGAGTTTTTCAGCCCGACCCCCATCGGCGCGATGGGGTCGTTAAACAGGTCTATCAGGTTGTGCCACTGCATCTGGGAAGGCCAGAAAATCCAGTCGAAGGCGGCAATCTCCCGCTGGGTCATCAGGGCATTGCGGAGAATGATGTAGTACGGAATGAGATAGACCACCGCCAGAACAATCAGCAGGGTATAGATAGGGATGTTCTGCCATGAACGTTTGCGGGTCATTGCGTATCTCCTAGTGGTGGCGTCGACCAAAGCCCAGGACACGTCCCTGCATGATGGTCACCAGAACAATCATCGCGGCGATGATAAAGGCCCCGGCCGCGCCGCGGCCGTAGTTTTGGTCCTGGAAAGCCACATTGTACAGGTAGACCAGCGGCGGACGGGCCAAAATCTGGGTGCCGCCGGCTACGGCCGCACCGCCCATAATATTGCGGAATTCGTCAAAAGCCTGGAAGGCTTCAATGAACAACAGCAGAAGGACCGAAACCGAGGTGTTGTACAGCAAGGGGAAGGTGATGTGGCGGAAAGTCTGCCAGCCCGATTTGGCCCCATCGACCGCGGCGGCTTCGTACAGGTCGCGGGGAATTTCCTGCAGACCGGCCAGAAAGATAATCATATAAAAGCCGGTCTGGAGCCACAGCCGCACCGTGACCAGGACAACCCAGAACAGGGGCGGGTCGGCGGTATTTATCCAGGCTATCGGGTTCATGCCGAACACATACCACAGAATGTTGTTGGCAAACCCCGAAGGCAGGCCGTTGAACAGACTCATCTTCCAGACCAGCGAAGCCACCACATACGAGCAGGCCACGGGAATAAAAAACACCGTTCGGAAGACTCCCTGCCAGCGGCGGCCAATACTGTTGACCAGCAGGGCCAGCCCCAGAGAAATGGCAAACGTCACCGGCACAATGAAGAGGGAGAAGCCGACTATCATCTTCAGGGAATCGAGAAAACGGGCATCGGCGAACAGCTCGGTGTAGTTGGTCAGGCCGATATACCGGGTTGGCGATACGGTATTGCGGGCCTCAAAGAAGCTCAGGATGAAGCCCCAGACAATGGGAATGTAAACGAAGAGAAGCAGGCCCAGCACCATTGGCCCCACAAAGAACCAGAAAATCCAGCCTTCGTGAGTACGGTACTTCTGCCAGGCGATTACCGGATTGAGCACTGCCTTGCGGAGACTATTTTCTGCCATAAAACCCCCTAAACCGGTTGTCCCTGTTGGAGCAGGGACAGCCACAGGCCGCCCCTGCTCCCCCGCGTTTGCGGGACACAAGGTGGAGAGGAGAAAACGAAAACGGAAACGCTACTGCTTCAACAGGGCATCCAGCTCGGCCTGGACGGTTTCTGCCGCTTCGGCCAGCTTCTGGGCCGGGTCGGCGCCCTTGAGGAGCACCTCGCTGTGGGCGTCAACATAGGCCGCATCCATCGCGCCGGTCCACAGCACCGACGGGGTATCGCCGTACTCGTCTACCAGCTTCAGCACCTCTGCGGCCGGTCCGCTCTGCAGGGGTTCGGCAGTGGCGGCGACACTCTTGCGGGGCGGGATGTGGAAGCCGTAGCTCAGGCTCCAATCCTTCTGCACCTCGGCGTTTTCCACCCACAGCCACTTAACGTAGGCTTTGGCCGCCTCCACGTGCTTGCTGTTGGCATTGACGCTCTGGTTCCAGCCGCCGATGAAGACTGCCGGTTTGGTCGACTCGTCCACGGCGGGCCAGGGCATTACGCCCAGGTCGTCTCCCAAGGCCTTGACCATAGCCGGCGTGGCCCACAGGCCGATGTACTGCATGGCGGCCAGCCCATCGATAATGGCGCCGGGGTCCCACCATTCGGTGGGCGCGCCCACCAGCAGATGGCCGCTGTTTGCCAGCTCCTGCTTTTTCTGCCACATGAGGGCGTTCTTTTCGGTGTTGAAGGCTACTTTGTCCCCTTCAATCAGGCGGGTTCCGGCGGCGAAGGTGGTCATATAAAGCAGGTAGGTGGTGGAACCGAGGTCGTTGCCCAGGTACAGCCCCTTTACCCGGCCGGTGTCCAGCGCTTCGACCGCGGCAATCAGCTCATCCATCGTCTGCGGCACATCCAGGCCGGCTTCTTCCAGGGCGCTCTTGCGGTAGTACACCAGTTGGGGGTCGATAATCATCGGAATGCCGTAGATGGTGCCATCCACGGTGACGCGCTCCAGCGCGGTAGCATTGAAGTCGTCCTTAACGCCCTCCAGCAGGTCGTCCAGCGGCTCAAGCTGGCCGGCCCGCACGCGGGAAACGTCGGCGGTTTGCAGTTCAAACACATCGGGGCCTTCGGGGGTGAGGAGGGCGGCATTGAGAGCGGCAAAATAGTCACCGGGAACCCAGGTCACTTCCACCCGAACGCCGGGGGTCATCTTGCTGTATTCCTCGGCGTAGCGTTTGGCCGCTTCCAGGGTCCCTTCTTCACCGTACTGGTGATACCAGTGATGGATAACAATTTCCTCTTCCTCACCGGCGGGCTGGGCGGATTCTTCGGTGGCGGCAGGGGCAGGCTGGGCGGCTTCCCCGCCGGACGAGGAGGACTGCTCGGCGGGGGCCGGGGTTGCCTGCCCTCCGCAGGCGGCTAACAGCATAGTCAGCGCCAGAACCGCCAGAATGGTAAACAGAATTCGGATTGACTTCTTCATCGGGCACTCTCCCTTGAATGGTAAACAGCCAACAGCCAGACTGTGCCGTGGCTACCGGCGTTGAAAAGCAGTGGTAAATTTGCTATAATAAAAATACGAAGCCCTATCCCGGCAGGCCGCCATCCGGCAGTCTACCGGGGATGGCTGAGTGTTCCCCGGAGATACGCGTAGACCGGGCAAGTAACGCGTATCTCCCCTTTTTTATGAGGCTGGCTCGGCCTCATCTCACGGCGATGCGCGGATTCCCATCGTTATCCTCCCTGCGATAAAACAATTTACACTCCGCACTGCACTACGCGGCCGGCGGCGCGGCAGTAGACTGCCGGCAGACCAGCCGGGTTTCCACCTGCTGATAAGGTGATGCCGGGGGCCTTTTCAGCAGGTCCAACAGCATTCTCATCGCCATCTGACCAATTTCATAGCGGGGCAAGGCCACGGTGGTCAGCGGCGGCTCCATATCGGCGACCAGCCAGATGTCGTCCAGCCCGACGACCGATATATCCCGCGGTACCTGCAGGCCGCGGGCACGCGAGGCCCGCACCAGCCCCATGGCCATCATATCATTGCCGGTGAATACCGCGGTCGGCATTTGGGGTAGAGACAGCAGTTCGTCCATTGCCGCCCGGCCTCCATCAACCCGGAAGTTTCCTTCGATAATTGCTACCTGAGAGGGGTTGATACCGTGCGCGGCCAGGGCATGCAGAAAGGCGTCGCGACGGGCCAGCGCGGTGGGCAGGTGAAGCGGCCCGCTGACGTGGGCAAAGCGGCGATGTCCCAATGCCAGTAAATGCTCTACCGCGGCCTGAATGCCGGGCCGGTAATCCACGCCGATGATGCCCACCGTTGGCGGCGGATTGGTCAAAACCCAGTCCAGCACCACGGTAGGGATGCTGTGCTGAACCAGTTCCTCCAGCCACTCATCGGTCATACTGCTGGACATTATCAAAATCCCGTCCACCTGCCGGTCAATCAGAGAACGGATGGAGTTCAAACCGCGGGAGACATCGTAATTGGTGTTGCAGAGATAAATGTCGTAGCCGTGGCTCAGGGCGACATCCTCCACGCCGTGGATGACTTCCGGGTAGAAGGGATTGCCCACATCGGAGACCAGCAGGGCGGCGGTATAGGTGCGCTTGGAGGTTAAACTGCGGGCCAGGTGGCTGGGCCGGTAGCCCAGTTCGGCGATGGCCTGCTCGACCCGTGCTTTGGTATCGGGGCGCATGTATTCTACGTTGCCGCTGAGCACCCGGCTGACGGTGCTCTTGGATACACCGGCCCGCCGGGCCACATCGGCGATGGTGGGTCTGGGCATAATTCCGGCTCCTGGAAAGGGCGCCGTCCACGAATTTGTGCATCTGTGTTTAATTCGCGAACGGCCTGCTATCAAATTTTCACCTGTGCCCGGTACGGGTATTCATCGTTGCCGGGCCAACGGCTGGGGCCGTCTTCTGGTGGCAACGAATCCGGTACTGTTTTCTACAACCGGTTTCAGAAACCGGTTTCTGAAACCGGTTGTAGAATATCACATGTTGCCGGATTTGTCAAGAGGAAATCTGGCAATGGGTGCGTTTCAAATTTTTGACGGATATTTTGTCGGGTCAGCCTTGAATTGAAATTCAGGCTGTTATGACAAGTC
>RFJV01000503.1 GCA_003694775.1 Chloroflexota bacterium
CTCCCCAAAAAACAGGGGGCACAGCGTCGCTGTGCCCCCTACTATTTTCAGAAACCGCAGACGGTGTCCGGGTGGTTTTAGCCCAGCATCTGCAGACGAGCGCGCAGTTTTTCCACCTGGACCTGCAGGTCGGCCAGCTTCTCCCGCTCTTGTTCCACTACCTCTGCCGGCGCTTTCTGGACAAAGTTCGGGTTGGCCAGTTTGGCCTGACTGCCCTGCAGTCGTTTTTCTAGCTGGGCCAGCTCCTTCTGCAGGCGGTCCCGTTCGGCCTGCAGGTCGACCATCCCTGCCAGCGGCAGGTAAATCTCGATACCGCCGGTAATCACCTGGCTGACAGCCTGGGCCGGCTTCTCCTCCAGCGTTTCCACCAACTGCACCTGGTTCGGGTCCAGCCGGGCCAGGGTAGCCACAATTTCCAGGTGTTTTTTCACCATCTCGTAGTAACTGCCGGCGGCAATCTGGGCGGCGATTTTCCGGCCCGGCTCCACGCCGTACTCCGAGCGCACGTTGCGAATAGCCCGAATCATCTCAATCAGGATGCCCATTTCGGCTTCGGCCTGTTCATCCATCATGGCCGCGCTGGGTTTGGGCCATTGGGCAATCATCAGGCTGTCGCCCTCGTGGGGCAGGTGCTGCCAGGCCGCCTCGGTGACAAAGGGGATGTACGGGTGGAGCAGACGCAGAATGCGGTCCAGCACGTAGACCAGCACCCGTCGGGCCGTGGCCTGGGCACGGGCGTCGGTGCCGTACAGCCGAATCTTGGCAATTTCGATGTACCAGTCGGCAAACTCGCTCCAGAAAAATTCGTACATCTGCCGGCCTGCCTCGCCAAACTGGTAGCTGTCTATAAGGCGGGTGGCCTCCGCGGTCACACGGTTCAGCCGGCTGAGAATCCAGCGGTCGGGCAGGGTCAGCCCCGACAGGTTCCAGGTGCTGGCCCCGTCGGTATCGAACGCGGCCCCCAGGTTGCTGACCACAAAGCGGGTGGCGTTCCATATTTTGTTGCAGAAGTTCCGGTTGGCGGCAATCCGGTCCATCGACAGGTTCATATCGTTGCCGGGGGTCGAGCCGGTCAGAAGAGTGAACCGCAGGGCATCGGTGCCGTAGTTGTCCATCACTTCCAGCGGGTCGATAACATTCCCCGCGGTTTTGCTCATCTTCCGGCCATGCTCATCCCGAATCAGGCCGTGCAGGTACACGGTGTGGAACGGAACCTGCCCCGTGTAGTGCAGGCCGCTCATAATCATCCGGGCCACCCAGAAGAAGAGGATGTCGTAGCCGGTTTCCATCACGCTGGTGGGATAGTAGCGGCGCAGGTCGGGGGTGTCGTCGGGCCAGCCGAGGGTGGAAAAAGGCCACAGGCCGGAGCTGAACCAGGTATCCAGCACGTCCGGGTCCTGCTCAATGTTGGGGCTGTGGCAGTGGGCGCATTCGGTGGGGTCTTCGCGGGTGACGGTCATTTTGCCGCAGTCGGCGCAGTACCACACCGGAATGCGGTGTCCCCACCACAGCTGGCGGCTGATGCACCAGTCGCGAATATTTTCCAGCCAGTTGAAGTAGATTTTGGTGAACCGTTCCGGAATGATTTTGATACGCCCGTCGGCCACTGCCTTGATGCCTTCCTCGGCCAGCGGTTTCATTTTGACAAACCACTGGGTGGACACCATCGGCTCCACCACCTCGCCCCCGCGCTGGGAGCGGGGAACCTGCAGGGTATGCGGCTCTACCTTGATGGTCAGACCGGCGGCTTCCATATCGGTCCACAGCTTTTTCCGGCATTCAAAGCGGTCCATGCCCGCGTACGGCCCGGCATTTTCGTTCATCGTCGCGTCCTTGTTCATCACGTTGATGATTTGCAGGCCGTGCCGCTGGCCGATTTCAAAGTCGTTCGGGTCGTGTCCGGGGGTAATTTTGAGCGCGCCGGTGCCGAATTCCATGTC
>RFJV01000076.1 GCA_003694775.1 Chloroflexota bacterium
CATCGACCTGGGGGTGAATGTGGCCCCGGAAACTTTTGTCGAAGCCGTGCGGGAACACCAGCCCGACGCGATGGGGATGAGCGCCTTTCTGACCACCACTATGACGATGTTCAAGCCGACCATCGAGGCCCTGGTGGAGGCCGGCCTGCGCGACAGCGTCAAAATTCTGGTCGGCGGAGCGCCGGTCACTCAGGAATATGCCGAACTGGTGGGGGCAGACGGCTACGCACCCGACGCCAGCGCCGCGGTCCGGCTGGTCAAAAAACTGCTGGGCCTGGCCGAGGCGGTCACCGAGAGGTAAACACCGGTTCAGCTTGACGTTTCCCCGTCCCGGTGTATCATACGGAGGAATTTTTTCGTCCTGGAGGCGCCGATGCCCAATATTCCTCCCAGCCTGCAAAGCCTGCAAACTGCCCTGCAAAAGGCCAATATCGACCTGCTGGTCGTCGGGCCAACGGCCAATATGCGCTACCTGCTCCACTACCTGCCTCACGCCGACGAGCGGCTCTGCCTTCTGCTGGTCTGGTCCGACCAGGCCCGAATTGTTACACCTGAGCTGAATGCCGCCGATTTTGCCGCCCATACCGACCTGCCCCTGTACCGCTGGGTCGACGCGGACGGCCCCCGCCGGGCATTGTCCGACGCCCTGGCCGGCCTGCCGGCCCGCCGTCTGGCGGTTGATGGGGGGATGCGGGCCGACTTTCTGCTCCATCTCCTGCAGGTGACTGCGCCGGAGCAGGTCATCCCGGCCGCAGATTTGCTGACTCCCCTGCGCGCCCGCAAGTCTGAAGCGGAGATTGAAGCGCTGGCCCGCGCCGCGGCCCAGGCCGACCGGGCCATGCAGGCCGCGGTAGATGCCTGCCGGCCCGGCGCAACCGAGGCAGAAGTCGCCTGGGCCGCAGAAGCGGCGTTCCGCAAAGACGGCGCGGAAAGCGTGACCTTTACCCTGGTAGCCAGCGGGCCGAACGGGGCCTCGCCCCACCACAATACCGGCTCGCGGCGGCTTGCGCCTGGCGACGCGGTGGTCATCGACATCGGCGCGTCGCTCAACGGCTACCAGTCGGACATTACCCGGATGGTCTTTCTGGGCGACCCGCCGCCGGCGTTTCGGCAAGCCTACCAGGCTGTGCTGGAGGCGAACCGGCAGGCCAGGGCCGCGGTCAGGCCGGGAGTGCCGGCCCAGGAGATTGACCGCACCGCCCGCCGGGTGCTGGACGAGGCCGGCTACGGCCCCTACTTCATCCACCGCACCGGACATGGTCTGGGGCTGGAGATTCACGAACCGCCGTGGATAATGGAGGGCAATACCGAACCGCTGGCCCCGGGGATGGTGTTCAGCGTGGAGCCGGGGGTCTACCTGCCGGGAGAATTCGGCATCCGCATCGAAGACATTGTCGCGGTCACGGAAACGGGGGGCCGCACACTGACCGGCTTCAGCCACGAGCTGGTGGTTAAATAGGGGGGGAATATGCTGAGGGAGCTGTTCATCCGTCTTTCCCAGAACGGGACGGCGCGGGACTTTGTCACCCATTTTGGCCCGGCCCGCCGGGCGGCGCGTCGCTTTGTGGCCGGAGAAACGCTGGATGAAGCGGTGGCCGTGGTCCGGGCACTGAATGCTCGCGGCATCAAGGGTCTGCTGAACGAGGTGGGGGAAAGTGTGACCACCCCGGAAGAGGCCAATCAGGCCGCGCAGGCGTTTCACCATCTTCTGCACCGCATTCACGCCGAAAAGCTGGATGCCACTATCTCGCTCAAGCCGTCCCATATTGGCCTGTCCTTTGGCCCGGATTTTTACTATGAAAACGTGGCCGGAATCGTGGAAACGGCCCGGCAGTTGGGCAACACGGTAGAAATCGATATCGAGGGTAGCCCGGACGTTCCGGCTACCCTCGATGTTTACCACCGTCTGCTGGATACGTTTGGCGGCGGGGTACGGCAGGCCGTGCAGGCCTACCTGTACCGCACTCCCGCCGACGTGCAGGCCATTGCCAACCGGGGCGGCAGTATCCGGCTGGTCAAAGGGGCGTACAGCGAGCCGCCGGAGATTGCCCACCAGAGCAAGACGGCCATCAACCAGGCGGCCATCGAGCTGATGGAAATCTTTCTCTCCGACGAGGCCCAGGCCAACGGGGCTTACCTGGCCCTGGGGTCCCACGACCCGGTGCTGATTGAGTGGCTGATTCGGGAAGCCAGGGCGCGTGGCATCGGCAAGGACCGGTTCGAGTTCCAGATGCTTTTGGGCGTGCGCCGGGATGAGCAACAGCGCCTGGCCGACCTGGGCTACACGGTGCGGGTGTACGTCCCCTACGGCAGGGCCTGGTATCCCTATTTTATGCGCCGGCTGGCAGAACGTCCGGCCAATGTGCTGTTTATGGCGCGGGCCGTCATCGGCAAGTGACCGGGTTATGCCATCAGCGTTTTCAGCGCGGCCAGGAGAAGGGTAACGTTTTCCCGCCGCGATGAGTACCCCATCAGACCGATTCGCCACACCTGCCCGGCCAGCTGTCCCAGTCCGCCGGCAATTTCAATATTGTACTCGGCCAGCAGTCGCTTCCGCACCGACAGTTCGTCCAATCCCTCTGGCAGGCGGGGGGTTGTCAGCGGGGGCAGGCGGTGTTCCAGCGGCACGTGCATGGTAAAGCCCAGCTCCTCCAGGCCGGCCCACAGCATTTCCGCGTGCCGGCGGTGCCGGTCGAAACGGGCCTCCAGCCCCTCCTCGTAAATCAGCCGCAGGGCCTCGCGCAGGGCATAAATCATGGAAATGGGCGCGGTGTGGTGGTAGGTGCGGGCATCGCCCCAGTATTTTTCCACCATCGTCAGGTCCAGATACCAGTTTTTTACCTTGCTTTCGCGGCGGCTGAGCGCCTCTCTGGCCCGGTCGCTGACGGTCAGGGGGGAGATGCCGGGCGGACAGCTCAGGCACTTCTGCGCCCCGCTGTAGGCAATGTCGACCTGCCATTCATCGATTTTGACCGGCACCCCACCCAGCGAGGTAACGCAGTCAATCAACAGCAGGCCGCCGTAGCGGTGCACCACTTCGGCCATGCCGTCCATCGGCTGGAGCGCGCCGGTGGAAGTTTCGCCGTGCACCAGCCCCACCAGTTTGGCCGGTTTCTTTTTCAGCTCGGCTTCCACCTCGTCGGGGGTGAAGACCGCGCCCCACGGCTTTTCCATTCGCCGCACCACGGCCCCGTAGCGACCGGCCATGTCGCACAGCCGCTCGCCAAAGTAGCCGTTCACCCCGATGAGCACCTCATCCCCCGGCTCGATGAAGTTGCACAGGGCGGCCTCCATGGCCGCGCTTCCCGTACCGGAAACCGGAATGGTCAGCCGGTTGCGGGTCTGGAAAAGATACCGCAACAGCTCCTGCACCTCGTTCATCAGGGTCAGGAATTGGGGGTCAAGATGCCCTACCAGCGGCTGGGCCATTGCCCGGAGCACCCGCGGATGCACCATACTCGGCCCCGGTCC
>RFJV01000504.1 GCA_003694775.1 Chloroflexota bacterium
ACAATCACGGGAAGCAGGCCCAGCTTGAGGGAGTTGTTGCGGAAGATGTCGGCAAAGCTGGTGGAGATGATGGCCCGGAAGCCGTAGCCCATCAAGGCCCAGGGGGCGTGTTCCCGGCTGGAGCCACAGCCGAAGTTGTCGCCGGCCACCAGAAATTTGGCCCGTTTGCCGCGCTCGGTGTTCAGCACAAAATCGGGATTGGGACTGCCGTCGGGCAGGTAGCGCCAATCGTAGAACAGGTTGTCGCCCAGACCCTTTTTGTCCGTGACTTTAAGGAAGCGGGCCGGGATAATCTGGTCGGTGTCGATGTTTTCGGTCGGAATGGCGACCATTGTACCGGTGAGTCGGGTAAATTTTTCCATTTGTCAGTCTCCAGTCTTCACGCTCAGTCCAGCATAGTCCGTACATCGGTGATGACGCCGGTGATGGCGCAGGCCGCGGCGGTCAGCGGGCTGGCCAGGAAGGTGCGTCCCCCTTTGCCCTGCCGGCCTTCAAAGTTGCGGTTGCTGGTGCTCACCGCGTACTGGCCCGGCTCAAGCTGGTCGCCGTTCATGGCGATGCACATCGAACAGCCGGACTCTCGCCATTCTGCGCCGGCTTCCTTGAAAATGCGGTCCAGCCCCTCGGCTTCGGCCTGCTGTTTGACCTGCTGACTGCCCGGCACGACCATCATCCGTACGCCGTCGGCCACCTTGCGGCCTTTAATCAGGCTGGCGGCCAGGCGCAGGTCGGTCAGGCGGGAGTTGGTACAGCTTCCCAGGAAAACCACGTCTACCTTGTGGCCCAGCAGGGGTTGGCCGGGCTTGAGGTCCATGTAAGCCAGGGCTTTTTCCAGGGTCTGGCGCTCGCTGACATCCTTGATGTCCGCCGGGTCCGGAATGCGGTCGGTGATTTTCATCCCCATGCCGGGATTGGTGCCGTAGGTAATCATCGGTTCAAGCCGGGTGGCGTCGATGGTGATTTCCTTGTCGAACACGGCCCCTTCGTCGGAGGGAAGCTGTCGCCAATCGGCCACGGCCCGGTCCCAGGCTTCGCCCTGCGGAGCAAAAGGCCGGCCGGCCAGGTATTCAAAGGTGGTGTCGTCCGGGGCCACCATACCGGCCCGCGCCCCACCTTCGATGGACATATTGCAGATGGTCATCCGTTCTTCCATTGACAAGCCGCGGATGGTACTGCCCATATACTCGAACACGTGGCCTGTACCGCCGCCAATGCCGATGCGCGAAATCAGGTTCAGGATGATGTCTTTGGCCGACACCCCCTTGGGCAGTGCCCCTTCTACCCGCACGGCGTAGGTTTTCGGTTTGACCTGCAGAAGGCACTGCGTGGCCAGGACGTGCTCGATTTCGCTGGTGCCGATGCCGAAAGCCAGCGCGCCGAACGCACCGTGGGTGCTGGTGTGGCTGTCGCCGCAGACGATGGTCATCCCCGGCTGGGTCAGGCCCAGCTCCGGCCCAATCACGTGGACAATGCCCCGGTTGGGGCTGTTCAGGCCGTGCAGGGGAATACCGAACTCTTCGCAGTTCAGCTCCAGCTGGCTAATCTGCTTGATGACCAGTTCGTCGCTGATGGGTACATCGGGGGGTGTAGTGGGGATGCCGTGGTCCATTGTCGCCACTGTTTTGTCGGGCCGGCGCACCTTCAGCCCCTTTTCCCGGAGGCCGGTAAACGCCTGCGGCGAGGTCACCTCGTGGACCAGGTGCAGGTCGATGTACAGCACTGCCGGGTTGCCCGGTTCGGCCACCACCACGTGCCTGTCCCAGATTTTTTCAAACAGGGTTTTGGGTCGTCCGTTATCTGACATATCGCCTTACCTCAGGTATTGATAGTGTAGTGCCAACTGCAAAGCCAGCCAATAAAAAGTCACCGCCAAAGTGTGAAGCGGAACCTGGCCGCCGCGACTTCGCGGTGATGTCTGGTTTATCCATCCGATGTACGTTTGGGAGGATTAGTTTAGCACAGGTTTTGAAATTCGCCAACCGCGTTGCGCCTACGGGGTGCGTTTCAAATTTTTGACGGATATTTTGTCGGGTCAGCCTTGAATTGAAATTCAGGCTGTTATGACAAGTCTGCTGAAGCAGACTGTTGGCCCA
>RFJV01000505.1 GCA_003694775.1 Chloroflexota bacterium
ATTTCAAACGAAGAACGGGAAGCGGTAGAAATGATGCTGGCGGTGGAAATGCGCCGTATGGGAATGGTCCCCACCGTCTCGCTGAAACAGTTTAACAAAACCCTGTACCGGTTCAGCAGTACCCGCCGCCCGCGCCGGAAATGGTAAACCAATTGCTACCCTGCAACCCTTGCAACCTTGCTACCCTGCAACCTTGCTACCTGCTACCCTGCTACCCTGCCACTTTGCTACCTGCTACCTTGCTACCTTGCTACCTTGCCAAAGGAGACACTGTAGATGACTGGCGAACCCACCCCCATTGGCTGGATACTCAGAGCCAGCGCCTCGGAATTTGTGGCCGGATGCCGTCTGCTGGAACCCCAGGTTCCCCGCTTTGGCGACCTGGTCAAAGCGCCGGTCCGGGACGTGCATATCTTCGGCCTGATTTATGATGTCCAGGTGCAGGACGACCTGTCGGTGCGGCAGATGATTCTGGCCGGCGGGCTGGAGCCGGAGGCTGTTCTGGACCAGCGGGAAAACCGGTTGGTGCCCATAGAACTCAGTGTGCTGGTGGTGGGCTACCAGCACGGGCAGAAAATTGTTCACGGTCTGCCCCCTCAACCGCCGCTCAGCCTGGACATCCTCATTCCCTGCACCGATACCGACCTGCGCGCCTTTACCGGCCGGCTGGATTACCTGCATCTCATCCTCAACGCGGCCCATTTGCCGGTGGATGAACTGCTGGTCGTTCACCTCCAGCAAGCCGCCCGGAGCCGGGCCGCCGAAACGCGCCGCCCATTTCTGGTACAGGCCGGTCGGGAGCTGGCCCGCCTGCTGACCGACCAGGTGACCCGCCTGGACAGCATCCTGCGCCGGCTGGGTGAGGTGGCCCAGGAAAGCCAGGAGGCTTGGTGATAGGGAGACGGGGAGACGGGGAGACAGGGTGACAAGGGGACAAGGTGATAGGGAGACAGGGAGATAGGGAGATAGGGAGAGAAAATGAGGGAGAAACGAGGAGACCGCGTATGCAGTTCAGCCAGGAACAGCTTGACCGCTTAATTCAGAGCGGTCAGAATCCGCTCTGGCTGGCCAATACAGACCTGAGCGGAGCCAGACTCTCCGGGGCCAATCTGGAAGGAGCACGGCTTCTGCGCACCGACCTGAGCTTTGCCCGTCTGCGGGGGACCATTCTGCGTAAGGCCGAACTGACCTACGCCATCCTCACCGAAAGCGACCTGCGCCAGGCCGACCTGTCGGGGGCAAGCGTCAGTGGGGCCAACCTGAACCGGGCCGATTTGTCCGGGGCCAACCTGGAAGATGCCGACATCAGCCGGGCCACCCTGCAGAATGCCATCCTGACCGGGGCCAACCTGCGGCAGGTCAACCTGAGCGAATCCAACCTGACCGGCGCAGACCTCAGCGGGGCAGACCTCAGCGGGGCCAACCTCAGTGAGGCCAACCTGACCGCCGCCAACCTGACCGGGGCCAACCTGCAGGGCGCCATTCTGCGCGAGGCCAACCTCAGCCGGGCCGTGCTGGACCAGGCCAACCTCGACGCCGCAGACCTGGAATTTGCCCTCCTGCCGGACGGCTCCATTGCCGATTAGCCGGCAAGTTCCGCCACCGGGGTGGTCTGCATGTAAACGGTGCGGATAGGAAACGGAATCTCAATGCCGGCCTCGTCGCAAGCCTGTTTGACCGCCTTGACCGCCGCGTCCAGGGCGGCAAAATAGCCCGTCTGCTGGGGGTCAATCCAGAAATAGAGGGTGGCATTGATGGAACTCTCTCCGAATTCCTTGAAGACCACCTGGGGCGCGGGGTCGTCGGTGATAACGCCCGGCACACTGGAAATGGCCCGCAGAAGCACCTCGTGAGCCGCTTCCAGACCGGTATCGTAGCTTACGCCAATGCTCAGGCTGAGCCGGCGGTGAACCACTCTGGTGTAGTTGGTGATAGCATTGGTGTAAACTTTGGCATTGGGGATAATGACCAGCAGACCATCCCAGGTACGGATGGTCGTATCCCGGATTTTAATATCGGTGACCGTGCCGCTGTAGCCGTTGACTTCGATGGCATCGCCAATATCAAACGGCTGTTGAATCAGCAACAGCATCCCGGCTACAAAATTTTCGGCTACGTCTTTCAGGGCAAAGCCAACGGTAAAGCCCACAATGCCCAGACCGGCCACAAACCCGGTCACATTGAAATTGACCTGGTTCAAGGCCCAGATAACGCCGAAAATAATGATGCTCCAGCGGGTCAGCCGTTCGATGAGCAGAGTCAGCTCCGGGTCAACCGGACGTTTACGCCGGCTAAGCGCCCGGCTGACAGCCCGTGCCGCCAGACCGGCTACATACAGCGAGACCAGAAAAATAATAATGGCGACCACCAGCCGCGGCACAAACAGCAGGAAACTTTGCACCATATTCTGAAACTGAATCGTTAAAAGCTCCACGGACCAACCTCCCGGAATCGAATTTTTCTTTGAAGGAATGCACCGATGGCAGAAAATCCATTCAACGAACTGGAAAACTTCTTTCCCCGGCAGAATGTCACCCAGAAGCTGGGTATTGTCATCAGCGGGTCGTTAAGCAAGGGGTTGGAAGTCAAGCTGGACCCCACGGCCAGGATAGAAGAGATAGCCGTTGGCCGGTATATTACCATACAAGGTGAACGGCTCAAATTTTTTGGTATGATTACCGATGTAGCGCTGGACACGACCAACCCCCAGCTCGAAAAAACGCCGCCGGATTTCAGCAACGATTTTCTACGCGAAGTTTTTCAGGGCCACACCGTGTACGGACGCATCCACGTGGCCCCAATGCTGGTGCTCGACGAACACGCCGGTGAACCTCGCCCGGTAAAAACCATTCCGGCCCATTTTTCCGCGGTCCGCGTGGCTACCGAGGAAGACGTGAACCAGGTGTTCGGCCCGGAAGACGAGCGCCATTTCCACATCGGCGAGCCGCTGGACATGGAAACGGTAAAGGTCAACCTGGACCTCCAGCGAATGGTAGAGCGCAGTGTGGGCGTATTCGGCAAGAGCGGCACCGGAAAAAGTTTTCTGACCCGCCTTCTGCTGGCCGGTATCATCCGCCGGCGGGCCGCCGTCAGCCTGATTTTTGACATGCACAACGATTACGGCTGGGAAGTGCAGAGTGAAAGCGGCAAGAAAGTCAAAGGGTTGAAACAGCTCTTCCCCCAGCAGGTCGCCATTTTTACCCTGGACAAAGAATCCAGCCTTCGCCGGCGGGTCAATCCGGACTATGAAGTCGTCCTGGACTGGTCCGACATTGAACCGGAAGACCTGGAAATGCTGAGGGTCACCCTGGATTTGAGCGACCAGATGGTCGGCGCGGCCTACAGCCTGCGGCGGTACTGGGGCAAAGGCTGGATAAAGCGTCTGCTGGAGGCCGGCAAGGAAGACCTGGACGAGCTGGTAGAAGGGACCACCATCAACCGCTCCAGCCTGGACGCGCTCAGCCGCCGGCTGGAACGGCTGACCCGGTTCCAGTTTATCCGCGATAGCTGGAAAGGAGACTCCGCAGAAAAAATCATCGAATACCTGGAAAAGGGGTTCAGTGTAGTGCTGGAGTTCGGGCGGTACGGCAATTCCCTGGAAGCCTACATCCTGGTAGCCAACTATCTGACCCGCCGCATTCACAAGATGTACGTGGAACGGGTAGAGAAAGCGCTGGGTGAAGCGGGGCAGGAACCGCCGCAGTTGCTGATTGTCATTGAAGAAGCACACAAATTCCTGGACCCGCAGATAGCCCGGCAAACCATCTTTGGCATCATTGCCCGCGAACTGCGCAAATACAACGTCACCCTGCTGATTGTTGACCAGCGTCCCTCCGGCATTGATGAAGAGGTGATGAGCCAGATAGGCACACGCGTCACGGCCCTGTTGGACAACGAGCGCGACATCAGCGCCGTACTGACCGGCATTTCCGGCGCGTCCGGTCTGCGTGAAGTGCTGGCCCGGCTCGACACCCGCCAGCAGGCGCTCATTATGGGCCATGCCGTGCCAATGCCGGTGGTCATCCAGACCCGCACCTACGACGACGCCTTCTACGCCGCAGTCAGCCACGAGTTCGGCGGGCTGGACCAGCGGGTCAGCCTGATGCGCGGCAACCCGGAAGATGACCTGATAGATTGAGGCGAATTTACGAATTTACGAATTTACGAGTTCACCCGGCGTTGAAACGCCGGGCTGAAAGGCAAAAGGACGCTGAAGCGCCCTGGATTTCTTTGCACCCGCGCTGTCGAGCCGGTTTCAACCGGCTTTCTCCGTTTCAGCCTGGGATTCAAATCCCAGGCGACGCCGGGCCGGACCGTAGCAAAGTGTCAACCTGTTCTGAACCATCCCGTTTTCTCAAATTGACATCCGACTACCAGGATAGACTGCAAATCATCGCCAATCGC
>RFJV01000506.1 GCA_003694775.1 Chloroflexota bacterium
AGGCCAATTTTGAAAATGCCGCCCTGCCGCCCGGCTATCAGCCGGTCAACAATCCGCGGCGCATCCGAACCGCCCGCGGCTTTTTTGACCGCTGGAGAAGGTAAAAATGCGTAGGGCGACATTAATGTCGCCCCACAAAGGCTATTTTATTTATACGAGAAACAAAGGGAGCATCTGATGTTATCAGCCGATTTTGCTGCGGTGCAGTGGGCGCGGAAAATGGCCGCGGCTATCGAGCCGCTGTCCGGACTGCCGCCGGATGAACTGGGCAAGCTGGCCCACTTTCTGCAAATCCTGGCCGATTTTCGGGCCGCCGGCGGGGAGCTGTCGGCCCCGCAGTTGCAGGTCATCCTCCAGAATCTGCACACCAGGCAGTTGGTCCGGTTGGAACCGGACAAAGGCGGAGTGCTGGTAGAGTTCTCCGGCGGCGGCTTCGCCTTTGAACGGTTTCTCATCCGCGACGATGGCCGGGTTCCCAATTTCCGCTACGAGGCAAAAAAGGAGTAACCATGCAGGACCAGGATATCCACCGGGTGATGGCGATTCTGCGCGACACGGTCAAGCAGTGGCAGCCGGCTGTTGTGGACGAAATGGCAGAACAGAAGGAGACCACCCCTTACCACATCCTCATCACCACCATCCTCAGCCTGCGCACCAAAGATACCCTGACAGTCCAGATTGCCCCCCGGCTGTTTGCTCTGGCCGACACGCCGGAGCAGATGGTGCGCCTGGATGAGGAAACCATCGCCCAGACTATCTATCCGGTCGGGTTTTACCGCAACAAGGCCCGCAGTATCCGGCAAATTTCCCAAAAACTGCTCGACGAGTACGGCGGACGCGTGCCGGATACGCTGGAAGAACTGCTCCAGCTACCGGGGGTCGGGCGAAAAACGGCCAACCTGGTGCTGACAGCCGGTTTCCGCAAGCCGGGTATCTGCGTGGACACCCATGTACACCGCATTTCCAACCGCTGGGGGTACGTGCAGACCCGCACCCCGGAGCAAACCGAGTTCGCCCTGCGGGAAAAACTGCCCCCGGAATACTGGCTGGAATACAATGCCCTGCTGGTGGCCTTTGGACAGAACCTCTGCACCCCGGTTTCGCCCTGGTGCAGTCTCTGCCCGCTAACGGCCTACTGCGACCGGGTGGGCGTGGAAAGGTCCCGCTGAAAAGCAGACCGGCGAGTTTGAGTCATTCTTCACAATTTTGCAGATTCCGGAAAATGAATATCATAAGGGGCGGCAGAAATTTTGCCCCAGCAAAGAAGAATGAAAATCAGGGACTGGAGGAATCATTGTATGAACAAGAAAACAATCAAGGATGTAGATGTCAGCGGCAAGCGGGTGCTGGTGCGGGTGGATTTTAACGTACCCCTGGCAGATGGCAAGGTGGCGGACGACCGGCGCATCCGGGCCGCTCTGCCGACCATCCAGTATCTGCTGGATAACGGCGCGGCAGTCATTTTGATGAGCCACCTGGGACGTCCCAAAGACGGCCCGGACCCCAAATTTGCGATGGACCCGGTCGCCGTGCGGCTGGGCGAACTGCTGGGCCGGCCGGTGAAAAAGCTGGATGACTGCGTGGGGCCGGAAGTGGAGGCCGCGGTCAAGGCGATGAAGCCGGGGGATGTCATTCTGCTGGAAAATACCCGCTTCCACAAGGAAGAAAAGAAGAACGACCCGGCATTCGCCGCCCAGTTGGCCGCGCTGGGTGAGGTCTACGTGAACGATGCCTTTGGTTCTGCCCACCGGGCGCACGCCTCTACCGCCGGGGTAACGGATACTTTGCGACCCGCGGTGGCCGGGTTTTTGCTGGAGAAGGAGCTGGCTTACCTGGGCGGCGCGCTGGCAAACCCGGAACGTCCCTTCCTGGCCATTATGGGCGGGGCCAAAATCTCCGACAAAATTGCCGTCATCGAGAACCTGCTGAAGAAGGTCGACAGTCTGCTCATCGGTGGCGGAATGGCGAACACCTTCTTTGTGGCCCAGGGCTACAAGGTCGGCAAGTCGCTGGTGGAAGAAGAAGCCATCGACACAGCCAAAAAACTGCTGGCCGACCACGGCGACAAGCTGGTCCTGCCGGTTGACTGCGTGGTGGCCCGCGAGTTCAAGGCCGATGCCGAAGCCAAAGTGGTCCCGGTGGACGAAGTTCCGGACGACTGGATGATTCTGGACATCGGCCCGGCCACGGTGGCCCACTTCTCCAACCGCCTGGCCGCGGCCAAAACCGTCGTCTGGAACGGGCCGATGGGGGTGTTTGAGTTTCCCCGCTTTGCCGAGGGCACATTTGCCGTGGCCCGCGCCCTGGCCGAACTGAAGGACGCCACCACCATCATCGGCGGCGGTGATTCCGCGGCGGCTGTGGAGCAGTCCGGTCTGGCCGACAAGATGAGCCATATTTCCACCGGCGGTGGGGCCAGCCTGGAATTTCTGGAAGGCAAGGTCCTGCCCGGCGTGGCCGCACTGGACGATAAGGAATAGAGAGAAACGAAAATCCGTAAAATAGGGCGACATTGATGTCGCCTTATTTTTTTATTGGCCTGCCGGGGTGGGAAGCGGTGTTGGCGTGGGGATAGGGGTTGGCGGCGCGTTGGGGCTGGGGCAGATGCGGAGGCCGGCCCAGGCCGGGCTGTAAGGAGACCGGTCTATTTCCAGGGACTTGAGAAGCCAGGGGATGGCCTGCTCGCACTGCGGCGGGTCGAGGTAGGCGTAGGCCAAACCGATTTCGTAGTAGTATTCAATCGGCGCGACCAGCTTTTCTTCAAACTGAATGTTGACCTGCGCCCGTCCGGCGGAGTCCGGCTGGAAGTAGCCCACGCTGTCGGTGCGGTTGGGCCAAAAAGTAACCTGAATTTCGTAGGGGGTCCGGGGTGGCTGGGGCAGGTGGCTGATGTCCAGGGTGAGAAGGTTGGCTTCCGGGTTCAGGGTAGCTGTGCCGGTAGCGTGGGTGAAAGTCTGGGTCAGGGTGATGACCTGGGTAGAATTCAGCAGGACCGTTTCAGCCTGAAGCGACTGCTTGAGGAGCTGTCCGCACGTCAGTTCGGTATCGAACTCAACGCCGCCCGTGGAATAAACGATGGGGCGGAGTTCAGCCTGGTAGGCCGGCGGCTTGTCGCTGACAAAGGAACCGCGCAGAACGGGAACAGTCTGCGGCCCGGTGAGCGTGTCGATTTCGGTGTAGATTTCAATCTGGCGGGCGCGGCGGATAAATTCCTTTTCCCCCAGCTCCACCGCTTTTTTCAGGTACTCGATAGACTTTTCAAAATTCTGGCGGGTGTAGTACAGCGTGCCGAGATGTCCCCAGGCTGTTTCCCGCCGGAAGGGATTGACGTAGTTGGGGTCCAGGCTGATGCTCTGCTCAAAGGCCTCAATGGCCCGGACATATTCCCCGTTCTGGTAAAAGGCCCAGCCCAGCAGGTCGTACGGTTCCGGGTCAAAGGGGCGCAGTTTGACCGCCTGCTTGAAGTGCTTGATGGCCTGTTCGTAGTCTCCCAGGCCGTGCTGGTACAGCCGTCCGGCATCCATGTGCAGAGGGGCCAGATTGGGGGCCAGCTTGATGGCGTTTTCGTAAAATTCTGCCGCTTCCCGGTAGCGCCCCTGCACTTCCAGCGTATACCCCATATTGTGATGGGCGTCCATACTCTGGTAGTTCAGCTCGATGGCTTTTCTGGCGTTGCTTTCGGCCAACCGCCAGTTGCCCAGGTCGGCGTAGACTTCGGCGAGGAAGGCGTAGCCTTCGGCGTAGTTGGGGTTCAGCTCCACGGCGCAGGAGCAGGCATCCAGGGCTTCGGCGTAGCGGGCTTCCCAGTCGAGGGCGCGGCAGTAGTGGGCCAGGTTTTCCGGGCTGTCGGGATTGAGAATGACTGCCTGGGTGGCTCTTTCCACCGCTTTGGCCGTATTGCCGGTAAAAATCAGCAGGCGGGCCTGCCGGGCGTACGGGATATCCAGGGTCGGGTCACTGCGGATGGCCTGCTCGTATTTATCTATCGCCAACTGCAGGTCGCCCTGGGCAAAGGCAAGGTCTCCCTCGGCGATGACCAGAAGGGGGGAAGGAGTCGGCGTGGGGGTGGGGGCAAACTGTTCTGCCAGGGCCGGCGGCTCAAAGTCTATGTAGCCCAGGTACACCGCCACCAGGTACGCCAAAACACCCGTCGCCGCCAGCAGTAACAGGCTGGACAGCAGGGTGATGAGGGGATGCCTTTTTTTTTCGCGTGGTCGATAGTACATAGGTCGATTATCAATGATTCAATTTTCAATGAGCCAAAGAGCCAATGAGTCAATTATCAATGAGCCAATGAGCCAATTATC
>RFJV01000507.1 GCA_003694775.1 Chloroflexota bacterium
ATAGATTTTCCGGGTCAGATAGCGGGCTTTCTTCCAGGCTTGTATATCCTCGAACCGCTCAATCCGGCCCATCCGCAAAACTCCCCAACTCCCAAACTCCCCAACTCACCTTACATACCGGATTCCCGCCTCGAACAGCGGCAGGCCGAGCCGTCCCTGTTCGCCCCGTGTCCAGCGGGGATGGTGCCAGGGGACGATGTGGTCTTCCGGGTGGGGCATCAGGCCCAGAACGGTGCCGCTGGCACTGCAGATTCCGGCAATATCTCCCACCGAACCGTTGGGATTGAGCGGGTACTGCCCGTTGGCCGGTGAGCCGTCCTCCGCGGCATACCGCAAAGCGACCAGCCGGTCTGGGAAGCCGTTGGCGGTCACAAAGCGGCCTTCGCCGTGGGCCACCGGGCAGTAGACAGGCTCCGTCAGGTGGCGGGTAAAAATGCAGGGCGACTGGGGATTGGGGGTCAGCGTAACCCAGCGGCATTCGAACCGCCCGCCGGCATTCCGGGTCAGGGTGGCGGACGGCGGTGTGTCACCGGTGAGCAGACCGGCCTTCAGCAGGGCCTGGAAGCCGTTGCAGATGCCCAGCACCGGCTTGCCGGCCTCGATGAACGCGGCCAGGTCGTCGCTCAGGTCCAGGCTGAGGGCCAGGGCCAGCCGCCGGCCCGCACCCAGGGCGTCGCCGTAGGAAAAGCCGCCGGCCACAATGAGCATCTGGTAATCGGCCAGACGGTGGCTGGGCGAACTGCCCCGCAGTTGGTTGATGTGGACAATTTCCGGCTCGCCGCCGGCCAGCTCAACGGCCCAGGCCGCCTCGTGGTCCCGGTTGATACCGGACGCGTGCAGAATCATCACTCGTGGTTTCATGGAATTACCACCCCACATTGGTCGTTGGTCGTTCGTCGTTCGTCGTTCATCGTTCGTCCTTCGTCCTTCGTCCACCCGCGCCAGACCGCCTCCAGCGTGCTGACCGCGGCTTCCACCGGCCCCAGCTTGAGCACCGGCCCGGCCTGCACCTGCCCGCACCGAACCGCCGCACAGCCGGCCATCACATTCTCAAAGGCCGGCGCGTCGTCTGGAGCGACCTCCACCAGCCAGCGCCCGTTGCTCTCGCTGAACAGGATTTCCAGCGGGTGGTCCACCTTGCCCGCGGTGGGGATGCGGTCCAGGTCGATGGACAGACCCAGGCCGCCGGCCAGGGCCATTTCTGCCGCGGCCACGGCCAGACCGCCCTCGCTCAGGTCGTGGCAGGCCCGGACCAGCCCGCGGCGGATGGCCTTGTGGAGGGCGCGGGCCGTCTGCAGGGCGTTGGGCGGCAGGCCCGGCGGCGTATCCGCGGGGATGCTGTAGTGGGCCGCCAGCAGAGACCCGCCCAGCTCGCGGCGGGTCTCCCCAACGATGTACACCAGATTGCCGGCCTGCTTCAGGTCCATCGTCACGGCCCGGCTGATGTCCGGCACAATCGCCATCGCCGAAATCAGCACCGTGCCGGGGATGGGCGTCCGCTGACCGGAGCGGTCCAGGTACTCGTTGTTCAGACTGTCCTTGCCGGAAATGAACGGCGCGTTGAAGGCTCTGGCCGCGTCGTAACAACCTTTTACGGCCCGCACCAGACCGCCCAGCCGGTCCGGCAGGTTGGGGTTGCCCCAGCAGAAATTGTCCAGCAGAGACAGCCGGTCCGGGTCCCCGCCAACGGCGACCGCGTTCCGCACGGCCTCATCCACCGCACTGACCGCCATCGCGTACGGGTCCAGCGTCCCGTAGGCCGGGTTGATGCCGTTGCTGATAGCCACCCCCACCGGCCCGCGCGTCCCCATCGGCTTGAGCACCGCCGCGTCCGATGGGCCGTGGTTGTGGATGCCGGTCAGCGGTTTGACCACCGTCCCGGCCTGCACTTCGTGGTCGTAGGTGCGGATGATGGCTTCCTTGCTGGCAACGTTGGGGTCGCCCAGAAGAGCCAGCAGGGCCGTTTGCGGGTCAATCTCATCCAGGCTGACCTGTCCCGGCGGGGGGGCAGGGGCCTGCCATTCTGCGGTCAGATGGAGGCGGGGATGTCCGTTGAACAGCAGGTCAACCGGCAGGTCGACCACCGGGATATTGTTGTAGCGTACCACCATCTGACCGGTGCCGGTCAGATGGCCCAGGTCGCTCCACTCTACGCCAAAGCGGCGGCACAGCCCGGCCAGGCGGGGAATGTTCTCCGGCGGCACGGCCAGCACCATCCGCTCCTGGGCCTCGGAAAGCCAGATTTCCCACGGACGCAGGCCGCTGTACTTGAGCAGAACCCGGTTCAGTTCGACCTCCGCGCCCAGCGTCTGGGCCATCTCGCCGATGGCAGAAGACAGCCCGCCCGCGCCGCAGTCGGTAATGGCGTGGTACAGGCCGGCATCGCGGGCCGCCAGCACCACCTCGGTGACATCTTTTTCGATAATGGGGTCGCCAATCTGCACCGCGGTGCTGGCAAAGGAGGTATCGCTGGACTCGCTGTCCAGGTCCAGCGAAGAGAAGGTGGCCCCGCGCAGACCATCGCGTCCGGTGCGCCCCCCCAGCACAATCAGCCGGTCGCCTACCTGGGGCCGGGAGGGGTGGCTGTTGGCCGGCGCCAGTCCCACACAGCCGCAGAAGACCAGCGGATTGGCGGTGTAGCCGGGGTGGTACAGCACCGCGCCGTTCACGGTGGGCACACCCATTTTGTTGCCGTAGTCGCCCACCCCGGCCACCACCCCGGCCTGAATGCGCCGCGGGTGAAGCGTACCTTCCGGCACCTCTTCCGGGGGCAAGTCTTGGGGGCCAAAGCAGAGCACATCGGTGACGGCAATGGGTTTGGCCGACACGCCGAGGATGTCGCGAATCACCCCGCCGACGCCGGTATTGGCCCCGCCGAACGGCTCCAGGGCGGAGGGGTGGTTGTGCGTTTCCACCTTGAACGACAGCACATGCGCCTCGTCGAACTCCACGATGCCGGCATTGTCCACAAAGGTAGACACCAGCCACGGCCTGTCGCAGGCTTCGGTGGCGGCCCGGATGTAAGATTTAAACAGCCCGTCAATGAATTCCTCATTGATGGGCTGTTGGGTGTGGGGGTCTATTTCGCGGTAGGCAATGCGCGCCTTGAAGGTTTTGTGGAAGCAGTGCTCCGACCACGTTTGGGCTACCATTTCCAGCTCGGCATCGGTCAGAGGGCGGTTGATGTTCCGGCAGAAGCGGCGGAGCACAGACATTTCCTCCAGGTTCAAGGCCAGCCGGCGTTCTTGACTGAGCTGTAAAAGCTGGCTATCATTGAGCACAGCCAGCTCGAACAGCTCTATCCGGTCGTCCGCGGCGGCCTCTTCGATGAAGGCCGGGGTAATTGGCCCCAGCCGGTAGCGCTGGACGACCTCGTTGCACAGCACCTGTCGGGCCAGGCGGTGCAGGTCGGCCTCATTGAGCCGGCCCTTGACAATATAGCGATGACCGGTGGCGACCTGAATCAACGGCAGATCCAAACGCTGGGCTGCCTTTTTTATTTCGTACGCTTCCCGGTCGGTAACGCCGGGGTGGAATTCTACTTCGATGCAGGTTTCATCGGTGGGCAGGGGAGTGTCCGGCTCGACCCACTGCCAGCGGTACGTCTCGGTTACCGGGTCGGAGAGGAGGCGGCGGCAGAGGGTTTCCACGTGCTCACCGGCGAGTTCAGCACCGCGCAGAAAATAGAGCCGGTGGTGGTGCAGGTCCTGCAGACCGGTCAGGCCCAGGTCGTGGGCGGCGCGGCGCAGGTCGGTGGGGCCGGCATTCTGTCCGGCCAGGGGAACAACTTCTATACGGGCGTATCTATTCATTTTGTTTCTCTCCGGCAACGCAGAATGGGCGGAAGAGACAGGCTCCTCCGCCTGGTCAGGTCAATCCGGCCTGATTCGCTGCCTGATTGTAGTGAATTGCGGAGGCTCTATTATGCCACCAACCGGGTAGAATGTCCAAAGAGTGCAGGCAAAATAGGGAGGGGAATTGGAGATTGGAGATTGGGAGATTAGAGATTGGAGATTGGAGATTGGTAATATCCAGCTCCCAGGCTAATCCACTGACCAGCTCCCCAACTCCCCAACTCCCCAACTCACAAACTCATTAACTCACTAACTCACTAACTCACAAACTATTATTTTGGAGGCTCAAATGACCAGCGAGATGTTTCAAGTAGAGGCGTACACGTTTGACGATGTTCTGCTCCAGCCGGGCTATTCAGAGGTGATGCCGGCGGAGGTCGACCTGAAGGCGCGGCTGGCGCGGGACATCTGGCTCAACATTCCGGTGGTGTCTGCGGCAATGGATACCGTCACCGAGGCCCGGTTAGCCATTGCCCTGGCCCGTGAAGGCGGTATCGGCGTGGTGCACCGGAATATGTCCATCGAAGAGCAGGCCGCGCACGTGGACCGGGTGAAGCGGTCGGAGTCGGGAATGATTACCAACCCCATCACCCTGCATCCCCACAACACCCTGGCCGAAGCGGAAGACCTGATGGCCCGGTATCACATCTCCGGTATTCCGATTACGGCAGACGACGGCAGTGGGCGGCTGGTGGGGATTTTGACCAACCGGGACATCCGTTTTGCCACCGATTTTAGCCGGCCCGTGGCAGAGTTTATGACCCGCGAAAACCTGGTGACCGCCCCCATCCACACCACCCTGGACGAGGCCAAAGCTATTCTGCAGAAGCACCGCATCGAGAAACTGCCCCTGGTGGATGACCAGGGCCGGCTGAAGGGATTGATTACGGTCAAGGACATCAGCAAAAAGCGCAGTTATCCCAATGCCACGGTTGACCCGCAGGGTCGTCTGCGGGTGGCCGCGGCTATCGGGGTGGGGGATGACTACCGGGACCGGATGGCCGCGCTGGTAGAGGCGGGGGTCGATGCGGTGGTCATCGATACGGCCCACGGACACTCGCGCAAGGTTCTGCAGGCCGTGGAATGGGTGCGCGGAAACTACCCCGATGTGCCGGTCATTGGCGGCAACGTGGCCACCGCAGAAGGGACAAAGGCCCTGATTGAAGCCGGCGTAGAAGCGGTGAAGATTGGCGTGGGCGCGGGGTCTATCTGCACCACGCGGGTCATCGCCGGAATCGGTGTGCCCCAGCTCACCGCGGTGGCGGAATGCAGTCGGGCGGCGGGGGAGTACGGTATCCCGGTCATTGCCGATGGGGGTATCCGCTACTCCGGCGACGCGGTCAAGGCGCTGGCCGCGGGCGCGTCGTGCGTGATGCTGGGCAGTCTGCTGGCCGGGGTGGAAGAGTCGCCCGGCGAGGTGGTGCTCTACGAGGGCCGGTCGTACAAGGATTACCGGGGGATGGGCAGTCTGGGGGCGATGAGCCGCTTCAGCCGCGACCGGTACGGCACCGGCCAGACCTCCGATACCGGCAAGACGGTTCCAGAAGGCATCGAGGGCCGGGTGCCGTACAAGGGCAAGCTGAGCGACTACATTTACCAGTTTGTCGGCGGGATTCGCTCCGGGATGGGCTACGTGGGCGCGGCCTCGCTGGCGGAACTGCAGGCGAAGGCCCGGTTTGTGCGCATCAGCCACGCCGGTCTGATTGAAAGCCATCCCCATGATGTGGTGCTGACCAAAGAAGCACCCAACTACAGCCCGCAGTCGTAGGGCCGAATAATTATTCGGCCCGACTGCCGGTTTCGCTTTTGCGGAGCCAGAGCACACCGCCGGGCAGACTGCCAACGTAAATCTCCGCCTGCTTGACCAGCGACAGGGCAAAGGCCAGGGTCTGCGGTACACCGACCAGGCCGTAAAAGTACACGTACAGCACGGAGCCGGTTCCCAGCCCGCCGATGCTGATGGGGGCAATCAGGGCCACGGCAATAATGGGGTTGAACAGGAAGATGTAGATGGGGGGGATACTGCCGTGCAGACCGGC
>RFJV01000508.1 GCA_003694775.1 Chloroflexota bacterium
CAGACCTGGACCTGCTGGCAGTTGGCGAAACCCTGGTGGACTTTATTGCCACCGAACCAACCGGGGACGGCCTGCGCAGTGCCGAAGTTTTCCAGCGCTTTCTGGGCGGGTCGCCGGCCAATATCGCCGTCAATATGTGCCGGTTGGGTGGCAAGGCCGCGGTGGTATCCAAAACCGGCATCGGGGCCTTTGGACAGTTCCTCAAGCGGGAACTGCGCTACCACGGCGTCAACACCGATTATCTGGTGATGGACCACCGGGTGCACACGACCGTTATTTTTGTTTCTCGCGCCGCCGGCACCCCGGATTTTGAGGCATTTCGCGATGGCGATTACCAGCTTACCCCGGAAGAAGTGCCGGAGGAAGCCGTAGCCCGCGCCCGCGTGGTGCACGCCTCCACCTTTGCCCTGTCCCGGCCACCCTGCCGGCTGGCCGTGGAACGGGTATTCCGCCTGGCACAGGAAATGGGCAAGATTGTCTCCCTGGACCCCAACTACAGCCCCCAAATCTGGCCCGACTACCCGGAAGCCCTGGCCGTTCTGCGCCAGATGTACCGCTACGCCACCATTACCAAGCCGTCGCTGGACGACGCCCGCCGGCTGTTCGGTCCGGACCACTCGCCGGAGACATACGTCCAGATGTTCCACGAGCTGGGGCCGGAGACGGTCATCCTGACGATGGGCGGAGACGGCGTTCTGATTTCCGCCGCCGGCCAGCCGGTCGAACATATCCCGGCCCGGCCCGTCAACGTAGTCGATGTGACCGGCGCCGGCGATGCATTCTGGGCCGGCTTTTTGACCGCCCTGCTCGACGGCCATCCCCTGCGGCAGTGCGCTCTCTTTGCCCGCGAGGTGGTGGAAATGAAGCTGACCACGGTCGGCCCCCTGCCGTTCCACCTGGACCGGCAGGAAATTTACGCCCGGATATCGTCGGCCAGCCCCCAAATTTGACGCCCGCCGGTGAATACTTATAATTGAGAATACATCTCAATTGGGCCAATGGATTCAATGAGCCAATTCTCAATGAGCCAATGAGCCAATGAGCCAATTTTCAATGAGCCAATGAACCAATTGAAAATTGAGAATTGAAAATTGAGAATTGAACTATCCGAACGTCTCAAGGCCGCCGGCTACAAGCTGACCGCCCCCCGGCGAGCCATTATCAAAGTACTGGAAAGCCATCCGGAGCATCTCAGCCACAGCCAGATTCTGGAGGCCGGTAAACACTTTTATCCCCGGCTCAGCCGGGCCACGGTGTACCGGACGATGGAACTGCTGACCGGTCTGAATCTGGTGCGCCCGCTCTACCTGAGCGACGCGACCCAGCGCTTTGTGCTGGTTGAAGGCGGGCACCATCACCTGGTTTGCACCAGGTGCGGAACCATCATTGAGCTGGACGAATGCGCCGAAGGGGAGCTGGTCAACCGGCTGGCAGAACGGTACGGCTTTACCATCCACAGCCACCTGCTGGAACTGCAGGGCCAGTGCGCCGACTGCCGCTGTGAAACGGAGAAATAACCCGCTATGGAACAGATACACCAACTGGGACGATTAACTCTGGTCAACTGGCCGGCCCACGACCGCTCTCGTCCCATCGTGGAGCTGGAAAACGTCACCGTGCGGTACAACGGCAATACCGCCCTGGAGAATGTTTCTTTTTCCCTGCAAAGGGGGGAGCAGGTCGCCATAATCGGGCCAAACGGGGCCGGAAAAAGCACCCTCTTCAATGTGATTGCCGGGGTTGTTTCGCCCGCCGAGGGCCAGGTGCGCATCTACGGCGACACGCCGGACGAACACATCTGCATTGCCTACGTGCCCCAGCGCAGTCGGGCCGATTGGAGCTTTCCGGTCAATGTGTTCGATGTAGTGATGATGGGACGGGTCGGCAAGATGGGGCTGTTCCGCTGGCCGACCCGCCGCGACCGGCAGATTGTCCGGCAGGCGCTGGAGGTGGTCGAAATGGACCACCTGGCAAAACGGCAAATCAGCGAACTGTCCGGCGGCCAACAGCAGAGGGTCTTTATTGCCCGTGCCCTGGCCCAGGAAGCCGAGCTGATGCTGATGGACGAGCCGCTGACCGGCCTGGACATCAAATCGCAGGAGGCCATTTTCTCCATTTTGAACCGCCTGCGGGCGCGGCAGGTCACCATCCTGCTGGCCACTCACGATTTGAACCTGGCCGCAGACCGGTTCGACCGGCTGATGCTGTTGAACCGCCGCCTGATTGGCTTTGGTTCCCCAGACCAGGTGCTGACCCACGACCTGCTCAACCGGGCCTACAGCGGCCATATGCGGCTCATCGACACGCCCAACGGGACGATGGTTATCAGCGATACCTGCTGTGGTGGCGGGGAGCACTGAACTGCCGATGGTTGCCCAGGCCGAACTTGCCGCCAGACTGCGGCAGAAAACAGAGCAGTTGGCCGCAGTGCGGGAAATCAGCCGGGCTATCCTGCAGGCCAGAGACCTGTCGGAAACGCTGGAGCTGATTACCCAGAAGGCCACGGAAATCATGCAGGTCGATTCCTGCTCTATTTACCTCTACAACCCCACCGGTGACCGGCTGGAGCTGGCCGCGTCTACCGGCCTGTCCGGTGAAGTGGCGATTCCCGACGGGATGGGGCTGACCGGCTGGGCCGCGGCGCACCGGGAAACGGTTGTCGCTCCGGACGCGCTTTCCGATGTCCGCTTTTACCGGGTTATCGGCTCCGGAGAAAGCAAGTATGCTTCGCTGATGGCCATGCCGCTGGTGGTGCGCAACCGGGTTATCGGCGCGGCCAACGTGCAAACCGCGGACCGGCACGAGTTTACCGGGGACGAAGTCGAGCTGTTCGGCTTCATCACCGAGCTGACCGCCCTGGCCCTGGAAAAGGCCCAGCAGGTGCACGCGGCCCAGGTGCAGGAAATGCACCACCGGGTAAAGAACAACCTGCAAACCATTGCCATGCTCCTCCGTCTGCAGTTGGCGGAAGAGAAACCGCTCTCACCCAAAGAAATTCTGCAGGAAAGCATCAACCGGGTGCTCAGCATTGCCGCAGTGCACGAGATTCTGTCCGAAACCGGGACCGACCGGGTGGATTTGCTGGCCCTGGTGCGCCGGGTGGTCCAGGCCGTGGCCGCGAATATGGCCCCGCCCTCCAGCCGCATCAACATCACCGTCCAGGGCGACTCCATCCTCCTGCCGTCGCGGCAGGCAACCAGCCTGGCCCTGGTAGCCAACGAGCTGGTGCAGAATGCCCTGGAGCACGGCATGGCGGGCCGGGAAGAAGGCAATATCACCGTCACCATTCTGCACCGCTACCGCCAACTGCGCCTGCGGGTAGAAGACGATGGCCGCGGACTGCCTCCTGGCTTCAACCCCGCCACCGGCCTGGGACTGGGGCTGGAAATCGTCCGGGAGACGGTGGTGGGTGATTTGCGCGGCAAGTTCGACATCCGGCCCAACCGCCGCGGCGCGGGGACGCACGTCCAGGTAACCCTGCCGCTATGACCGGGCCATTTCGGCCATAATCCGCATCCACGCCCGCCGGTACCGGTTCAGCCGGGCCAGGTCTTTTTCCCCCAGGTCGCCGGAAAAGCGGCGGATGTCCATATTGTCTTCCAGGTCGGCCAGCTTGACCTGCCGGCCCAGGGGATGGGCCGCGCTGCGTTCCACAAACGCCTCGTAGCTTTCACCATCCCGCCGCGTCACCGCATCCAGGGCGCGGATGACCACCTCCGGATAACCCATCTGCCGCAAATCATCCAGGGTCAGGTCGCTGTCTTCCACCACATCATGCAGGACCCCCACGATTTGCGCGATTTCCCCCTGCAACCGTAACATTACCCGCAGGGGATGCAGAATGTACGGCTGGCCCGCCCGGTCGACCTGCCCGCGGTGGGCCTGAACGGCCAGGGCAATGGCATCTTCAAGGGTTGGCATTCAATCCTCCTTTCGACTGGAGATTAGAGATTGGAGATTGGAGATTGTCCGTTATTCAAAATTCAAAATTCATCATTCAAAATTCAAAATTTACCTTTCTGGTGGTGTTTCTGGCCGCGCTGACCCTTTACCTGCTCACGCTGGCCCCCGGCGTGGTCGGTGGAGATGCGGGGGAGCACCAGTTTGCCGTGCCTTTGCTGGGCATCCCTCACACGACCGGTTATCCCCTTTACGTGCTGGCCGGCAAGCTGTGGACCCTGCTCATCCCCTGGGGTGAACCGGCCTGGCGGCTGAATCTGTTTTCTGCGGTGGCCGGCGCGGCCGCGGCCGGCGTAGCCGCGGTGACGGTGCACCACCTCAAGCCGGGCCGCGGCGGGGCCATCGTCGGCGGGATAATCCTGTCTGGCGGGCTGACCCTGTGGCAGTGGAGCACCATTGCCGGGGTGCGGTCGCTCAACGTGCTGTTCTTTGCCCTGCTGACCCTGCTGGCAGTAACCTGGCACCGCCAGCGGCAGGTCAACCCGGAAGCCGCGGCGCGTACACTCCGCTGGCTGGCCCTCACCGTGGGCCTGAGCCTGGCCCACCACCGCACCACCGTGTTCTATCTGCCTTCCCTGGCCGGCTGGATTGGCTGGCACGACCGGTCGCTGTGGCGGCAACCGCGGCGGCTCCTGACTCTGGCCGCACTGGCCCTGGCGCCCCTGTCTCTGTATGCCTTTATCTACTTCCGGGGTGTCAACAACCCGCCCTACACCCACGAACCCATCCACGACCTGCAGAGCTTCTGGTTCCTGGTCGGCTCCGGCGACTCAACCGGCCTGTTCTTTTCCATCGACCCGGCTTACCTGCCTGCCCGGCTCAGCTTCATCTGGGCCGACATTCTGCGCCAGCTTTCCTGGCCCGGCGTACTGCTCGCCGTCCTGGGGGCGCTCTTCCTGGCGACCCGCCGCACCGGTCATTTTCTGTTCCAGAGCCTGCTGGTCGTCCTTCTGCTGGCCTTTACCCTGGACTTTGAGGTAGTCAACCTGAACGAGGCCCCCACCTGGTACCTGATGCCGGCTTACCTGATGTTTGCCCTGTGGGCGGGGGTCGGAGTGAATGTGCTGACCTCTCCCCTCCGGCGTCCGCCGCTGACTGCCGGACTGGCGGCAGGGCTTCTGCTTCTGCTGGGGTACACCCTGCTCTGGCCCAACTGGCAGAAAATCTACCGCGACTCTACCGCCCCTCTCGACGAATGGCGGCAGATTCTGCGCGGCACGCAGGCCCAGCGGTACGTGGAGACCGGATTGCCCTACGTGGCCCCCAACAGCATCATCTGGGCCGACTGGGAACAGTACACCCCAATGCGCTACTACCAGTTCATCCACGGCCTGCGCCGGGATGTCACCGTCCGCAATCCGCTCAACGAATGGCCCAAAAAGGTAGCCGCGGCCCACGCCGCCGGACAGGAGGTCTACCTGGGCCGCAAAACTGCCGATTTAATCGGAACGCCCTTCCTGACGATGGTTGGCCCGCTGGTCCACGTTCAGACCGGGCCGAACTTTACTCCGCCGGCGGATATTGTACCGGTCCATGCCAGCCTGGAAAATGAGCTGGAGCTGGTCGGCTACCGCCTGTCCATCCTACCGCAAAATACGCCCGGCGGCAAACAGGCCGGCGACATCATCCAGCTTACCCTCTACTGGCGCGCCCTGCACCGGCTTTCGTGGGACTATGCCCTGTCATTGCGGCTGGTGGATACCCAGGGGCAGGAAATCTACCGCCGGGACGCCTCCCACCCGGTGCTCAGCAGTTACCCCACCAGTCTGTGGACCCCCGGCGAGGTGGTGGCAGATTTTTACGAACTGCCCTACCCGCCCCAGGTCGACGCGCTGAGCCTGCACCTGCTGGTCTACCGCACCGAAGGGCCGGGGCAGTGGCACAACCTTCTGCTGGACGGCACAAACCCGCCCCAGGAAGGCGTCCGTCTGGGACCGTGGGGAGCAGAGCAGCAGGGTAGCAGGTAGCAAGGTAGCAGGATGGCGCCAGCACCTGGGATCCCGACCGTCCCGGTCGGCAAAGCAGCATGGTCGCATGGTCGCAGGGGAGCAATAGTGAACCCAAAATCCATCATTCAAAATTCACCACTCAAAACCCGCCATTCTCTGGCCGCGCTCATCCTGCTGATGTTCATCAGCCTGGCGGTCATCTACAGCGTGGTAACGCCCCCCTTTGAAGCCGGCGACGAATCCCGCCACTACGCGGTGGTCAAGTACATCGCCGATACGGGCCGCCTGCCGGTGCAGGAGCCGGGAGAACCCCAAATCCACTGGAGCCACGAGGGCAACCAGCCGCCGCTGTACTACACCCTGGCCGCGGCCCTGACCTTCTGGATTGACGATGGTGATTGGGACGATGTGTACTGGTACAATCCCCATACCACTATCGGTAATCCCCTGCGGGAGGACAACAAGAACATCGTTATCCATCCGCCCGGCGAAGCCTGGCCCTGGCGCGGGCACGTGCTGGCCGTGCACCTGGCCCGCTTCCTGTCCATCGCTATGGCCGCGGGGACCGTGGCCGCGACCTACGCCATCGCCCTACACCTGTTCCGCGGTCGCCGCTGGCCGGCCGCGGGTGCGGTGGCTATCACCGCCTTCAACCCGATGTTCATCTTCATCTCCGCCTCGGTGAACAACGACAACGCGGTCATCCTGTTCTGCACCCTGACCCTGTGGCTGTTGGTCCGGCTGGTCGACCCGCCGGCGGCAGGTCGAACCGGACAGCGGGCCGCCGCCGGACGGACAGCCGGTCTGGTGCTGGGCCTGCTCATCGGGCTGGGCGCGCTGAGCAAGCTGTACGCCTTTGGTCTCCTGCCCCTGGCCGCGGCGGTGCTGGTCTGGCTGGCCTGGCAGTCCAACGGCCGCGGTCTGAGCGCCCGTTTCTGGCGACGCGCCGCCGGCTGGAACGGGGCGATGCTGGCCGTGTTCCTGCTGACAGCCGGCTGGTTCTACGCCCGCAACGCCCTGCTGTACCACGGCGACATCTTTGCCCTGCAGGTGATGCGCGAAACCGCCGGTATGCGCCAGCACGCGCCCACCCTGGCGACCCTGCGCGCCGAGTTCCAGGGCTTCCGCATTGCCTACTGGGCCTTGTTTGGCGGGGTGAACATCCTGGCCGACGGCTGGATTTATTCCGTCCTCGATGCGGTTTCCCTGCTGGCGGTGCTGGGGGTGGTTGGATTTTTGATTTTAGATTTTCGATTGACGATTAGAAGACCGGCAAGCATCCTCCAGTCATCAATCCAAAATCGTCTATCCAAAATCTCCCGCCCCACTTTTTCCATCCTCCTGGGCTGGTATCTCATTATGGTCTCCGGCTTCATTGCCTGGAACATCACCCAGCCTGCCGGGCAGGGCCGCCTGCTCTACCCGGCGACCGCGGCCATCTCGGCCCTGGGAATGCTGGGGCTGACCTGGTTTCTGCCGCGGCAGGGACAGAAGCTGGTCGCCGGGCTGTGCGCCGCGGGTCTGTTTGTGTTTGCCGCGGTGTCGCCGTTCCGGTACATTGCTCCGGCCTACGCCGCGCCGCCCCTGCTGACCCCTGCCGACCTGCCGCCGGACATCCAGCCGGTCGATTTTACCTACGACGGCACGATGCGCCTCATCGGCTACCGGCTGGGCGCGGAGGTTGTCCGCCCGGCCCAAACCCTGCCCATCACCCTGTACTGGGAACTGCACCAGCCGGCCCGGCTCGATTACAGCATTTTTATCCACCTGCTGGGACGCGGGCGCGGGGTGGTCGGTCAGATTGACTCCTATCCGGGCGGCGGCAAATGGCCCACCACTCTGCTCCAGCCCGGCCAAATCATCGCCGACCGGTACGCGGTTCCCATCCGGCCCGAAGCAGAGCTGGACCACGCGCCGGCCCGTCTGCTCATTGCCGCCGGCATTTACGACTACCGCGAACCGGGCCGGCCCGGCAAGCCCGCGGTCGACGCCGCCGGTCGCCCGGTGGAGCCGGTCATCGCCGCGGTCAAGCTGGTTCCGTGGCAGTGGCCCAACCCGCCCCGACACGAGCCAGTCATCAATTTTTTCGACAAGGCCCGCCTGCTCAGCTACGAGCTGTCGCCGGACGCGCTGACCCTGAACTGGGAAGCCACCGGCACATTTGACACCGACTACACCGTCTTTATCCAGCTCTGGCGGGTCGACACCAACGAGTACGCCGCCGGCTTCGACGGCCCGCCGGTTCAGGGCGACTATCCCACCAGCCTGTGGTCTCCCGGAGAAATCATTGTAGACGTGCACCCGCTCGACCTGTCGAACCTGCCGGCGGGGACATACCGTCTGCTGGTAGGGCTGTACAACCCCGCTACCGGGGAGCGGCTCCCTGCCTTTGGCCCGGACGGTCCCCTGCCGGACTACGCGGTGGAGCTGGGGGTGGTGGAGAGATGACGAACGACGAACGACGAACGACGAACGACGAACAGCCCCTATCCCGCATCCTCCATCCCTTATCCCACCTCCCCTTGCTGTTCATTCTGACCCTCTTCACCGCGCTGGCCCTGTACAACGCCGTCCTTCTGCCCATCGGCGAGGCGGCGGATGAAACCGACCACTACCAGTACCTGCGCTTTGTGGCCCGGACAGGCCATCCCCCTCTGACCGCGGCGGAGCGAGTAGAAGCCGGCTTCAAGGGCGGGCTGGCTCCGCTGTACTACTGGCTCACAGCCTGGCCCGTGGCCCTGGTGGGCGAGCAGACACCGCCAGACATCCGCCGGGTCGACGCCCGCCCGGAGCGGCACATCCCCACCGACGGTCTGGGCATCAACCACGTTCTGCACACCCTGGACGAGCAGTGGCCCTGGCGAGGCCAGCCTCTGGCCTGGCGGCTGGTCCGCCTGCTCTCCGTACCGATGGGCTGGATAACCATCCTCGCCGCCTACGCCCTGGCCCGGCGGCTGGCCCCGGACCGTCCCCGTGTTGCCTGGCTGGCCGCGGCCTTCATCGCCTTTTTGCCCCGCTTTGTCATCAGCAGTGCCGTCATCAACGATGACAACCTGGTCTTTGCCCTGACTGCCCTGCTCCTGCTGGTGGAGGTCATCATCCTGCAGAGCCAGCGCCCCCCCACTGCCAGAATGATGGCCCTCCTGGGCGCACTGTTCGGCCTGTCGCTGGTCACCAAGTACTTCTCGCTTATTCTGATACCGGAAATCATCTTTGTTCAATTGTCAATTCTCAATTCTCAATTTTCAATTGGCGCATTGGCTCATTGGCGCATTGGCTCATTGAAAATTGAATCATTGGCCGCCTTTTTCGCCGCCCTGATGCTGACCGCTGGCGGCTGGTTCATCTTCATCCTGGTCCGCTTCAACCGCGTGGCCGAACTGGGCCTCATTCCCGGCCTGGCCGCGTCGCTGGGCGAGCCGCAGATTACCGAGGGGCTGGTTGGTTTGCTGTCCGGACAGCCGGTGCGACCGCCCGCCGCGGTCTACGGGTTGGGGGAATGGCTGGGCCTGCTGTACCGCTCCTTCTGGTTTGAGTACGGCTGGATGCAGGTCTTTGCCCCGGCCTGGGTTTACTGGCTTTTCTCGGCTTTTCTCCTGTTTGCCCTGGCAGGATGGGTCGCCGGACGGGGGTCTGCAGGGCAGATACAGGGGTCTGCCCCTACTACAGTGTGGGTGCTGTTGCTGTTGCGGCTGGGGTTGTTTGTGGTGGTGGTGCTGGGACGCTACACCCTCAGCGCCACCATCGACACCGGACAGGGGCGTCACCTTTACCCGGCTCTGCCGGTCATTGCCCTGTTTGTGGCCCTCGGACTGGAACGGTGGGGATGGGGAGATTGGAGATTGGGGATTGGGAGATTAGGAGATTGGGTTCTGGCAGTGGCTCTTTATCTACTGCCGGCTATTTATGTGCTCATTCCGGCGAATATTATTTTGCCGCGCTATCCGGTTCTGCCGGTCACAACCCGGTCACCGGAGGAACTGCCTGTTTCCCACCCGCTCAGCCTGCCGTTTGGCGACAGCCTGCGGCTGGCCGGTCTGGACGCACCGGAAAACGGGGCCACCGGGGAAGCCCTGCCCGTGACTCTCTACTGGCAGGCAGAAGACGAGGCCGGGCAGGACTACCTGGTGTCGCTGTGCCTGGTTGACCCGCAGGAGCGCCCCGCGGCCTGCTGGCGCGGCCACTTTGCCGGTGGTCGCTATCCGGCCCGGGCCTGGGAAGCAGGCGACACCCTGCTGGATACCGTCTTCATCCCCATTCCCGCCTGCGACCTGCCCGCGGCGGCAACCTACCGTCTGCGGCTGGAGGTGCGGCCCCTGGCGGCAGTCTCTGCGGACCCCTTGCCGGAAGCAAAGCCGGTGCTGGCCCACACCTTCGACCGCCCCCAGGTCCGGCTGACTACGGGACGGCCTGCCCCGGATGGCCAGGCGGAATTCTGGCTTGGTCCTCGCCGGCTGTCCGGTCCGGTTGACCTGCCGTTCGCCGCCGCGGTCAGCCAAATCAGCTACGCCGCGGGCAGCGCGCCTGCGCCTGCCCTGCGGCACGCGGCCAGCGGTCGGCCCTGGCCGCCCCTGACCGGCCTTGACGGCCCGCTCCATCTGCCCTGTACCGGCGGAGCATCGCCCCAACTGACCACCTACATCGCCGCGCCAACCCTGCCGGGAGGCGAGTACCGGCCTGACCCGGACACGGCCCGGCCCGGCCTGAGCCTGACCTACACGCCTCGCGTCCGGGTCTTCGCGGCCATTACGCCTACCCTCACCTTTGCCGACACCCTGGCCCCGCTCCATATCCAGCTTCCCCCACCGGACAGCCCGTCCCAGCCCCTGGTTCTGCCCGCCGCTTCCCCCCTGCCGGTGACCATTCGCTGGCAGGCCCGCCGCTGGATGGCCGACCCGCTGGTGGTGTCGCTGAAACTGCTGGACAAGGATTACCAGGTCGGCGCGGAGCGGGTAGTTACCCTGGGCGACCGCTACCCCAATGTCCTGTGGGCGCCGGGCGAGGTGGTC
>RFJV01000509.1 GCA_003694775.1 Chloroflexota bacterium
AGTTTAGAAGATTTAAATCAACTCACCAACTCACCAACTCACCAACTCACCAACTAACTAACTCACCAACTCACCAACTAACTTAAGGAGACCTGCCGATGAAAGCCATTCGTGTCCACCAGACCGGCGGCCCGGAAGTACTGCAGTTTGAAGAAGTGGCTACGCCGTCGCCCGGTCCCGGCGAAGTGCTGGTCAAAATTGCCGCCGCGGGTATCAATTTTATCGACATCTACCACCGGGTGGGTCTGTATCCGCTGGAAACGCCGTTTACACCCGGCCTGGAAGCCGCGGGCATTGTTGAGGCCGTCGGAGAGGGAGTGTCGGAATTCAAACCCGGCGACCGGGTAGCCTACTGCACCCAACTGGGCGCGTACGCCGAATTTGCCCTGGTTCCCGCGGAGAAGCTGGTTCCCGTTCCATCCGGGGTAGACCTGCCCACCGCGGCCGCGGTCATGCTCCAGGGGATGACCGCCCACTACCTGGCCCTGGACACCTTTCCTCTGAAGCCCGGCCATACCGCCCTGGTTCACGCCGCCGCCGGCGGGGTTGGACTGCTCCTGGTGCAGATTGCCAGGCGGCAAGGGGCCACCGTCATCGGCACGGTATCCACGGAAGAAAAGGCGGCCCTGGCCCGGCAGGCCGGCGCAGACCACGTTATCCTCTACACCCAGACCGATTTTGAAACCGAAACCAAAAAGCTGACCAACGGCCGGGGCGTTGACGTGGTGTATGACTCGGTCGGCGTGGCGACGTTTGAAAAAAGCCTGAACGTACTTCGCCCGCGCGGCTATATGGTGCTGTTCGGACAGTCCAGCGGCAAAGTACCGCCGGTTGACCTGCAGATTCTCAACAGCAAGGGGTCGCTGTATGTTACCCGGCCCACGCTGTTCCACTACGTTGCCACCCGCGAAGACCTGCTCCGGCGAGCCGAAGACCTGTTTGGCTGGATAACAGCCGGCCAACTGCACGTCCGCATCGACCGGCAGTTGCCGCTCTCCCAGGCCGCAGAAGCGCACCGACTGCTGGCCAGCCGCCAGACTGCGGGTAAATTACTGCTGGTGACAGAAGCATGAGCCAGGAACTCACGGTTGCGGAAATAGAAGCTTTTCTCACCCGGCAGTACGCCGCTGACGACCCGGTCCGGCAGGCAATGGAAGCGTATGCCCGCGAGCGAAGCTTTCCCATTGTTGGACCGCTGGTGGGGCGTCACCTGTACCAGCTGGCCCGGATGATTGGGGCGCGGCGGGTCTTTGAATTGGGTTCCGGATTCGGCTATTCGGCCCTGTTTTTCTGCCGGGCTGTAGGGCCGCAGGGTACGGTCCACTGCACCGACCTGTCCGCAGAGAACATCCGGCTGGCCGAAAAATTCCTCACCCAGGCCGGCCTGTGGGAGCGAGTCGTTTACCATCTGGAGGACGCCCTGGCCGCCCTGGAGCGGACCGGCGGCGAATGGGACATCATCTACAATGATGTGAGTAAATCCCTCTACCCCCAGACCATCGAACCGGCCTACCGGCACCTGCGGCCCGGCGGCCTGTTCATCACCGATAACATCTTCTGGGGCGGCAGACCCCTTCGGGGTGATAACAGCCCGTCCACCGCCGGGGTGGTTGAATTCACCCGCCGGCTGTTTGAGCACCAGGGCTTTTTGACCACCGTTCTCCCCATCCGGGACGGGGTGGCCGTGGCCCTGAAGCTGTAGTCCAGCACCAGAGGACGCTTATGGAACTGCGCGGCAAAACAGCCCTGATTACCGGCGTGACCGGTCTGATTGGCGGGCGGCTGGCCGAACGGCTGGTCGCCGAGGAGGGGGTGCAGGTGCGCGGCCTGGCCCGAAACATCGACCGGGGACGCTGGCTGGCCGAACGGGGAGTGGAACTGGTTGCCGGCGATATTACCGACCCGGTAGCGGTGGAAAAGGCCATACGAGGATGCCATCTGGTTTTCCACGCCGCGGCCTGGGTTGGTGAAGACGGAACGCGGGAGCAGGTATGGGCGGTCAACGTAGACGGAACCCGGAACGTGGTCAACGCCGCCCTGGCCGCGCACGTGGAGCGGTTTGTGCATCTCAGCTCCTGTGCCGTGTACGGCTCGCTTCAGCGGTTCAACATCGACGAGACCACCCCGACCCGCAAGCGCGGCAACCTGTACGCGGACTCCAAAATTGAAGCGGAAGAAATTGTCTTTGAAGCCTGGCGGGAGCACGGCCTACCGGTGGTATCGGCCAGAGCCTCGCAGGTATACGGGCCTCGCTCGTACCAGTTCACCATCCGCCCGGTGGAGGTCATCAAAGCCGGCAAGATGGTGCTCATCGACGGCGGGCGTCATTTTTGCAAGCCGGTTTTTATCGACAACCTGGTCGACGGGCTGATTTTGTGTGCCAAAGTGGATGCCGCGGTCGGAGAAGCCTTCAACCTGACCGATGGCGAGCCGGTTCCGTGGCGGGATTTTTTCGGCGCCTACGGGCGTATGCTGGGCATCGAATCCTTTCCGTCCGTGCCGTACCCCGTTGCCTGGCTGATTGGCCTGCTGAATGAAGTCAAGGCCGGCCTGAAAGGCAAAAAGGCCAGCCTGAACCGTAAGGCCGTATCGGCCCTGCGCAGTTCCAACAGCTTCAGCAACCAGAAGGCCCGTCAGGTGCTGGGCTGGACACCGCGCGTCAACCTGGATGAAGGGATGAACCTGACCGAAGCCTGGTTGCG
>RFJV01000510.1 GCA_003694775.1 Chloroflexota bacterium
CCATATTACCGTTGAACAGCCAGATGAAGCCTTCTACCGCAAATATATTGGCGGCAGTGCAATGGGGGCTTATTACGTTCTGAAAAATACTCCCCCCGGTGCCGACCCGCTGGGACCGGAAAACACCCTGGCGGTAATGCTGGGTCCGGCTACGGGGGTCGGCATAGCCGGCCAATCCCGGGTCACCGTCACCGCCAAATCCCCCCTGACCGGTTTGATAGGTGATTCACAAGGGGGAGGATTTTGGCCAGCCCAACTAAAACATGCCGGTTTTGATGGCCTGGTTATATACGGTAAAGCGGAAAAACCGGTGTATCTCTGGATTCATAACGGCCAAGCCGAACTCAAAGATGCCGCTCATCTTTGGGGTAAGTTCACTGCCGACGTGGAAGATATTATCCGGCATGAACTGCAGGATAACCGGATTGAAATTCTTCAATGCGGCCCTGCCGGCGAAAAAGGTGTACGTTATGCCGCCCTGATAAATTATGCCAACCGGGCTAACGGACGAACCGGAATGGGGGCGGTGATGGGCGCCAAAAAACTAAAGGCAATTGCCGTACGAGGCAACCAGCGTCCTCCTATCGCTCATCCCGATGCGCTGAAAACCCTGGCTAAATGGGGTGCTTCCCATATTGAAACCGATGCAGTGTGGGCGGTCCTGGGAACAGCAGGTGGAACAAGAGGCCAATCGCTGGTGGGCGGCCTGCCCACCAATAACTGGCAGTCGGGTACATTTGCCAACGTGGAAGATATCGACGGCGAAACAATGTACAGCACCATCCTTAAAGAACGAGATACCTGCTATGCCTGTGCCGTCCGCTGTAAGCGGGTCGTAGAAGTCACCGAAGGCCCAATGCCGGTACACCCCCGTTACGGTGGCCCTGAATACGAAACCATTGCGATGTTTGGCTCCTGTTGTGGCGTTTCAGATTTAACCGCCATCTCGTATGCCAATCAGCTTTGCAATATGTACGGGATAGATACCATCTCCTGCGGCGGAACCATCGCCTGGGCAATGGATTGCTTTGAACAAGAATTAATCAGCATAGACGATACCGGTGGCATTGAACTGCGTTTTGGCAATGCTGAAGCCCTGGTGCAGACGGTAGAATTGATTGGCAAACGTGAAGGATTTGGGAACATACTTGCTGAAGGCTCCGCCGCGGCCGCACAGCAGTTGGGGGTCGGTCAAGACCTGGTTGTCGCGGTTAAAAAACAAGAACTGCCGGCCCACATGCCCCAGGTCAAACGTAGTTTAGGGCTTATCTATGCCGTCAACCCCTTTGGTGCGGACCATATGTCGAGCGACCACGACAGCAACTACGAGGCATTTAATCCCCGTCTCTCGGAATTTGGCTTTTACGAACCACAGCCCGGCACTGCACTGAATCCCGAAAAAGTTCGCTTTGCTTACCATACCCAGCTTATTTACAGCTTTATGGATACAGCTTCTTTATGCAGTTTTGTTTGGGGACCATCCTGGCAGCTTTATAATGCCAGACAGTTAGAAGATATGATACAGGCCGTAACCGGCTGGCCGATGAGCCTGTGGGAAATGATGAAAGTCGGAGAACGCCGGTTGAACTTACTGAGAGCCTTTAATGCCCGTGAAGGCGTTGGTAGAGAAGCAGATACCATCCCTGCCAAACTCACAAAGGCCCTGCAAGGAGGAAAAAGCAACGGCCTTTTCGTAACCGTCGAGGAAATCGAAGCGGCCAAAGACCTGTACTACCAGATGGCCGGTTGGGACCAGAACGGATATCCCAGCCGGGGGAAGCTGGCAGAACTCGGCCTGGATTGGCTGGTCGACATGCTGTATCGGAACTAATTTAACTGCCATCGGCAGTGATTATCGGAAAATAATTGTTTCACGGAGGTAGTAAGGTGGCTATGAAATCACAACAGCACTCCGAAAAAAAATTGAGCGCCGCCTCCAGGCGTGCCCTGGCCTATACCAAAGGCCCGGAATGGTTCTGTGAATTCAAGGAGTATGACCTGGGCGGCGACCTGGCCTACCAGGAAGGAGTTGTCCGACGCGACCCCAGCGCCGTTATCAAAATAGACGACACTTACTACGTCTGGTACACCAAAAGCACCGGCGAAACCGTTGGCTTTGGTACTGATGACCCCTCCAAAAAAGTCTTTCCCTGGGACCTGAGCGAAATCTGGTACGCCACGTCGCAAGATGGCTGGACGTGGCGCGAACAGGGACGCGCCGTTGGCAGGGGGCCGGCCGGCGCTTTCGACGACCGGTCGGTTTTTACCCCAGAAATATTCGTCCACCAAGGTAAGTACTACCTGGTATACCAGGTAGTCAAGGCCCCTTATAAAGTGCGGGTAAAAAACCAAATTGCAATGGCGGTAGCCGACTCGCCCCACGGCCCCTGGCATAAACTACCCGAACCTATTCTTTCCCCTGCTGATAACGGTGTCTGGTTAGGCGACGAAGATAATCGCTTCGCGGTTATCGAAAAGGGCGATTTCGACAGCCATAAAGTGCACGACCCCTGCCTCATCTTCTACCGCAACAAGTTTTACCTGTACTACAAAGGCGAACAAATGGGAGAGGAAATGACTTTTGGAGGGCGGGAAATCCGCTGGGGGGTGGCAATCGCCGATAAACCCGAAGGACCGTATATCAAATCAGAATACAACCCTATTACCAACAGCGGACATGAAGTTTGTATCTGGCCTTACAAAGGCGGAATCGCCGCCGTCCTTACCACCGATGGCCCGGAGAAAAACACCATCCAGTATGCCGCAGACGGTATTAACTTTGAAATTATGGCCGTCATCAAATGGGCACCCGAAGCGATGGGCCTCTACAGAACCTCTGATTATGATTCCAGCCCCCTGGCCGGAATCCGCTGGGGTCTTTGTCATCGCTACGCGGTCAATCCAAACTGGCAGTATATCCGCCGCTTTGAAACATACTTCCCGGCCAGAATATAACCCGCCTGTTCATGCACGAGGTGATGAATGCGATGACTTTAAAGCCCAGATTCATCATTACCGGAAGCGCAATCGGCCTGCTGATTGCGCTCACCCTGGCCCTATCTTTTGTCTTAGCGGAGAAACCCACTATGCAAGCTAATCAACAGCCAAAAGAATGGGATATCTACCCTGTTCCAGCAGACCCAGGCAAAGGGTACACATGGCAGTTGCTCCCGCTATCCGACGATTTCAACTACACCGCAGAAGCCACCGACAAAGGCCCTGAATTTACAGCCAAATGGAAAGATACCTACCATAATAGCTGGCAAGGTCCCGGGCTAACCCAATGGCGGCGCGACCATTCCTGGGTTAAAAACGGACATCTGGTCATCGCCGCCAGCCGAAAACCCGGTACTCGTAAGGTTTACGCCGGTATTATTACCTCCAGAGAACGGGTCATTTATCCTCTTTATGTGGAAACCAGAGCCAGGCTCAGCAATCTGGTGCTCTCCTCTGGGGTCTGGATGCTCAGCCCAGATGATACCCAGGAAATTGATATTGTAGAAGCCTACGGCAGTGACCGCCCTGACCAGAAATGGTATGCTGAACGGATTCATCTCAGCCATCATGTCTTTATCCGAGCACCCTTTCAGGACTATCAACCCAAAGACCCCGGCTCCTGGTACTACAACGGTACAGTTTGGCGTGAGGAATTTCACCGGTATGGAGTATACTGGCAAGACCCCTGGCATTTGGAGTATTATATCGACGGTCAGCTTGTTCGTACCGTTTCCGGCCAAGATATTATCGACCCCTACAATTTTACCAAAGGAACCGGCCTGAACAAGGCGATGGATGTTATCATCGATGCCGAAGACCAGGATTGGCGCTCCGATGAAGGCCTCACCCCTACCGACGAAGAACTGGCCGATGACAGCAAACGATTTTTCTATATAGATTGGATTCGCTTCTATAAACCAGTTCCCCAAGACAGTTCTGACATCACCCCCTAGAATCCGGTCCACTGCCCCCCTCTTCGCTGTCGGCGCCCACCGTTTTACAGCAGGACAACGGCCGTCCGTTGTCCTGCTGTTTTGCCATATTACTGCTCCGCAAGGGGTTAAAAAACACCCCGCAACTTGTTTACACCCGAACATCTTCCCTTACTTTTCCCCTCCCCGTTTTTATGCTAAACTGAAACCAGACACCCCATCCTTTAGCTTCACGGAGCCGCCGATGCCCATCTGCATGGAATGTCACGGAACCGGACAGGTCGAAAAGAAGGAAGAGATAATGGCCCCCTGCCCCCACTGCGACGGGACCAAGCGCCTGCGCGACGGGTCGGAATGCCCTCACTGCAACGATTGGGGAGAAGCAGGCACAGGCCAGTACAACGTGGAGATGGTTATCTGCACCACCTGCTGGGGCAGTGGACGGGTTAGCGAGCAGTCGTTGATGGTCTGGTTTTTGGTGCGAGCCGTCCCGGCGACCATCCTGCTGGTTGGTGGGGGGCTGGCCACGGCCTGGGCCGCCTGGCAGTACCTCGACAGTCCGCTGGCGGTTACGCTGGTCACCCTGCTGTTCTTTGGCGGCTGGGCCGCGCTCCTGGCCGAGTTCATCCGCCGGATGCCCGATATGGGCGAAATCTCCCCGACCAACTGGTTCCTCATCCGGGCCATCCCCACTACCGTCACCGCCCTGGCAATTGGCGGAACCGTGGTCTGGAGTTCGTGGCACTACCTGGAAAACGCCATCATCACCGCGGTGCTGGCCCTGACCGCGGTCATCATCTGGGCGGTGCTGATGTACTTCTTTATCAGCCGTCTGCCGGAGTAAGGTGTATTGCTATTTTATGGTTCGTAGCCCCGGCATCCCCATACCGGGGCATAGGGATGCCCCGGCTACCCAACTAAAATACGTCTGCCGGAGTAAGCCGGCCGTGGACCGTCTGGCCCGCATCTTTCTTCCCGCCCTGCTCCTCCTGCCGCTTCTGCTGGCCTGCGCCGCGCCCCCGCCCCCACCCCCCGACCGGCTCTACGTGTTCGATGTATCGGACCTGCACCTGGACCACTACCGGCTCTGTCTGGCCGAAACCGGCTCACCCGACGCCTGTCCTGCCGACCTGCCCCTGCCGCCCGGCAAAACCTTTCCGGACCTCCTGCGCGATTACGACACCCTCATCTTTCTGACCACCCTGCAGGGGATTGTCAACCGGACGCGGCCCCGCCTTTACCTGCTCCACGATGGCCCCGCCGGTATCGATGCCTTCTGGCTGGCAAAGTACCGCGAAGCCGGACAGCCGTACGGCTGGCTGGCCGATACCGAAATTGTCACCCTGCCCGACCTGCCCGCCCTGCTGGATGTTTTTGCCCCGGACCTCAACGGCCTGGTGCTGTGGGACCCGCAGGTCCCGGCCACGCTCAACGCGGCCACCACCATCGCCGGGGTAGAAAATCTGGCCGTTCTGCGGGCCGGCAGTCCCCTGGAGCCTCTGCTGACCGCGATTCTGCCGGTCAAAATGTCGCTGGTGGGCAAGTTCGATTCTGCCGGACCGTCCCCCAAAACCGCGGTCTACGCCTGGGCCAGAGCACAGTACCTGGCTTCCGGACGGGCCAACCCCCGGTTTCTGGCCTATCTGGAGGATGGCTGGCCCGCCGTCCTCTATTCCCGGCAGAAAATGACCCGCGGCGGGGTGTACGCTCTGGAACGGGACTACGTGGTGCAGGAACGCGGTTTTGCCTTTGACCTCTCACCCTGGCCCGACCCGCCCCTGGACGACCCGTCCCAGCCGCCCGGCGCAGACCGGGCCGAACTGGAAGCCATTCTGCAGACCGCCCGCGCCCAGGCCGGAGGCCGGCTCATCAAAATCTGGGGCTTCATTCCCTGGTATCAAAAATACAGTGCCGCGGCAGGGGCAGAGGCCGCGGTATCCTACAGCGGCGTAGAGGGGGAATGGGAAAGCACCTGGCTCTTTTCTCGCTACGGCGGCTACCTGCAGGGCGGCGGTGGTGACGTGTTCGGTGCGGGGCTGGCCAATGTTTCGGTGCACCGGTTTGCTCCCCCGCCCGCGCCCCGCCAGCCGCCCACCCCGCCCACCCAGGCCGACCTGGTGGCACAGGGCTACCTCACCCCGGATGGCCGGCTATCGCCGGGGCGGACGTTTGTGCTGTTTTATATGGGTGATTACGACCTGGCCCACCCCGTGGCCGCGCTGATGGCAAACCACGCCGGCCAACCCTGGCTCGACCCGCGCCGCGGCGACATTCCCCTGGCCTGGGGCTTCAACCCTGCTCTGGTGGAAGACCTGCCCGGCATGATGAGCTACCTGTACGCCACCCAAACCGGTCAGGATTACTTTGTGGCCGCCAACAGCGGCGCCGGCTACCTGAACCCCGACGCCCTGCCGGAAACCACCCTCCTGCGCTGGCTGTGGCGGAGCCGGGGATTCTACCGCCGGTATGGATATGACATCCAGGGGTTTCTGCTCAACGGCCTCGGCGCGGCGATGTCTCAGCGCCGGCTGGATGCCTTCGCCTGGCTCACCCCGGCAGGCATGGCCGCACCCGATTTTGAGATGGACGAACCCTGGCCTCGCTTGCAGTGGGGCGTCCCCCTGACCGGGATTGCCTCGGAAGCGCTGGCCGGCACGCCAGACGTGGCCGCGGAGGCAGTGCACACCGCCTACCGGCGGGTCGTGCTGGAACAAAAAAGACCGCCCTTTTTGCTGTTCCGGGCGGCCTTTCAATCGCCAACATTTATGTGGGGCGTCCGCGACCGCATCCAGGCCCATGATGCCGAAAACCGCATCACCGGCCCCAACGGGGAAATTCTGCACCCCAACTACACGGTGGTAGACCCCTACACCTTTTTTGCCCTGCTGAAATACACCCTGCCGGAGTAGCTCTATATCACCTCCTCCATCAGTCCTACCAGGCTGTAAACCTGCACCGCGGCGGTCCGTCCTTTAACCGTCATCCGTCCCAGCGGCTTGACCACGGCAATCTCGCGCACCGCCTCGTACGCGGCCTGGCTCAGCAGAATCTGCCCCCCGCGGGCATTTTCCTGCAGGCGTTTGGCCACATTCACCGTATCGCCAATGGCGGTAAAATTCATCTGCTGGGAGGTGCCGATGTTTCCCACCACCGCCGGCCCTACGTGGATGCCGATACCGAAGCTCATGGGGTGGTGGGTCGTCTCCGACAGGTTGTACTGAATGATTGCATTCTGCATTGCCAGGGCGGCCCGGACGGCCCGCAGGGTGTGGTCATCCTGGGGAAGAGGGGCGTTGAAAAAGGCCATCACCGCATCGCCCATGAATTTGTCCAGGGTTCCGTCTTCGGCCAGGATAGGCTCCACCGCCATTGTAAAGTAGCGGTTCAGCACTTCCACCAGCATTTCCGGCGGAAGATTTTCGCTGTAGGCCGTAAATCCCCGGATATCGGCAAACAGAACGGTCACTTCCTGCCGCTCGCCGCCCAGTTTGAGCTGGGCGCGGTCCTGCACCAGCCGCTCTACCACTGCCGGGCTGACATACCGCTGAAACAGGTTGCGGATGGCCTGTTTTTCCTGCTCATGCTGTTGGGCGCGCTGTTCAAAAAAGCTGGCCTTGCGCAAGGCAACTGCGGCCTGGTTTGCCAGAATAGACAGAATGTACTGCTGGCTCTCGTTAAACGCGTCCACCTGGGGGCTGAAAACGCTCAGCGCGCCAAAGCCGGGACCGGCCTGCCGGTCGACCAGCGGCGCAAGGAGCAGAGACCGGAAAACTGCCGGGGCGGACTTTCCGGCTTCTGCGGTAATATCGCGGATATAACGCGCTTCTCCCTTCTCGGCGACCTGCCGGGCCGCGGCCTTAATGGCTTCGGCGTTGCCGTTGATAACGATATTGGCCGGCTGGGTGTAAACGGGCGGCAACAGCCACTGCGGCTCGGTAAAGAAGAACATGGCACAGCCGGCGGATTCGGGAAGCAGGTCGGATACGGCTTGTCCGATGAGCCGCAGTACAGAGGCGGTGTCCAGGTTTTCCATCAGCTTCAGGCCCACTTCGTGCAGAATTTCCAGGGCTTCCACGTGCTGGGCATAAATCCGGGAGTACTGCCGGTTAATTTCCAGCTCCATCTGAGTACGCATCCGTTCTGCGGTTTCCCGCTTGGCCCTTTCGTACAGACGGGCGTTCTCAATGGCAATCGCCGCAGACGCGGCCAGCGAGGTCAGCAAGCGCAGGTCCTGCTCATCAAACCGGGGAGTGCCGTTCTGCTTGTTGAGCGCGGCCACGGCCCCAATGATGCGGCCTTTGGTTTGCAGGGGGACACACAGGATAGAGCGGGTTTCAAAACCGCTGGCGTGGTCAAACCTGTCATAAAAGCGGGGGTCTTGGCGAACATCCTGCACTATCACCGGCTCGCCGTGTTCAATCACCCAGCCGGTAATACCCTGCCCCCGTTCCAGCTTTTTGCCCAGGATGTAGCTGGCTCCCTTGCCGGAGGCGGCGGCGTAGTACAGGCCGGTGCGGGTTTCATCGTACAGCACCACCGACGTGGCGGCCACGTTCAGCAGGCGGGTGGTCAGGTCGGTGATGATGGAAAGCATTTCCTCCAGGTTGAGGGTAGAGGTAATCACCTGGCTGATGGTGTACAGCACCGTCAGCTCATCGATGCGCTGGTGCACCTCATCATAGAGGCGGGCGTTTTCATACGCCCCGGTAATCTGGTCGGTGAGGAGTTGGGCCAGTCCCACCTCGTAATCGTCGAAGCGGCGCCGGGCAGTCTGGAGGATGGTCAGGCCGACCAGCCGGCCCTGGTGGTTCATCGGCAGGAGGAGGAAGGTTTCCTCGTCGGTCTGGTACTGCACCGGTCTGCGGCCAGACAGGGCCTGCCGCGCCTGCGGCTGGCCGACCCGCGACAGCGGCGCGTCCTCAGAGACCGGGGACATACTGCCGTGATGGTACACCAGCAGAGGAGCCAGGCGGTCCGCCGACCGGTCCCACTCGTAAACGGCAACGGTCTGCACATCGAGCACCGTGGCGGTTCGTTCGGCCAGCAGGTCCAGGACCTGCTGGGGGCTGGCAACCCCGTCTGCCCCGGCTTCAGCCGGCTGTAAAGCCTCCAGCCGCCGGTGCTGGTCGACCAGAAGCTGTTCAATACGAGAAAGCTGGGCCAGGCTCTCTTTCTGCGCTTTGTATTCGGTAATATCAAAGGCAAACACGTCCACATACTGCGCGGTGGGGACAAAGCGGCAGGTGTAGACTCGCTGGTTCCACCGCCACTCCAAAGTGACCGGCTGGTTCTGCCGGACAGCCGTTTCCAGGGTGTCTGCCCAGCCGGAGGGCAGGCAAAGCGGTTCACTGCCATCATCCGGCAGATTTTTTAACCACTGCTCTGCCGCCGGGTTGAGGTAAAGAATATCTCCTGCCGGGCTGAGACGGAGGACAGGGTACGGCAGGTCATCCGGCGAAACGGGCGGCACAGAAACAGCGGTTAGCCGGTCGGTGTCGGTTGGGGCAGATTGTCTCTCTGGCATAGCAGTGCTGTCCTGTTCAGACATTCAACAAAAAACTGCTTCCCGCCGCGCCGGAGAAGCAGTTTCATAGCCAAAAGAATTCTGAAACTGTACTACCTGTCGACAGGAGCTATTAAAGTTCCGGGTTACCGGCGGACAAGGTGTTGAACTGTGGAGAAATGAATACTCCCCCTTGCAGAATGTCCATCCAGTGCGGCCTACGACCACCATATATAGAATACTACAAACTTCGCCAGACGAACAGGGACAAATGTCACCAAACTGCTTCCCAAAAGTACCTGCCGGCCTTCCCGAAAGTCACAGCCCGGCTCCGGATTTCAAACCGCACTTCCCCCGAAAGCAATTTTCGGTTATAATCTTTATGTAAGTATCGCGGCCTGACATTAATTGCCGATACAAGGAGCTGCTGATGGCTGTACGTAAAGGGGAATCGCTGTATATCTACGGCATGCACGACCGGGGAGGCGAACATTTGATGATACACCAGGGCAAAGCCAAAGGCTGGGTCCTGGTGACGGAGGAGCTGGGCGCCAACCCCAACGACCAGAACGGAAGCGACTACACCGATTTGTCAAACCAGGGGTTTGGGGTGATTGTCCGCCTGAACCACGCCTACGGCTCCAACGGAACCATTCCCCTGCCGTCCAAATACGGGGACTTTGCCCGGCGGGTCGCCAATTTTGTGCGGAATTCTTCCGGCGCGCACATCTGGATTATCGGCAATGAACCCAACCTGGAACGGGAACAGCCGCGCAAGCATCCCGGCGCGTCGGAGGCGGAGCCGATTACTCCCCGGCTGTATGCCACCTGCTACAAAATGTGCCGCGATGCCATTCACCGCCTGCCCGGCCATGAACACGACCAGGTGCTGGTGGCGGCTATTGGCCCGTGGAACCCGGAAACCCACTACGATGCCGACCCGGAGAACCAATATCCGGCCAATAAAATCCCCGGCGCGCCGGGGCATTACCCCTACTTTGGTTTCTGGGGAGACTACATCCAGTACCTGCGCGATATTCTGCTGGCTATAGGCCCCGGCAACTGCGACGGTATTGCCATCCACGCCTATACGCACGGAGTAGAACCGGACCTGGTTTTCAGCGAACAAAAAATGGGGCCACCCTTTGAAAACTACCATTTCCATTTCCGCACCTACCGCGACCAACTGCAGGCCATTCCGCCGGCCTTTCGCCACCTGCCGGTCTACCTGACCGAAATGGACCAGGACGAACCGTGGGAAAATGCCAACCGGGGCTGGGTAAAAAATGCATACAAGGAAATCAACGATTGGAACAAGGCCGGCAACCAGCAGATTCGATGCGCCGTCCTCTACCGCTGGCCCAAGCTGGATAAATGGTCTATTGTCGACAAGCCCGGTGTGCAGGAAGATTTTCGCGAAGCCGTGGCCATGAACTACCAGTGGAACCCGGAGGTGGTGACCGTGCCCGAAGAAAAGGAACGTCCGATGATAGAAGTCGCCAAGCTGAGCAGTACCATCACCGGCGCGGCGTACCGCACCAATTTCCTGCGCCACAACACACCGACCACGGTGCAGGCAGGCCAAACCCTCACTGTGACCATCGCCCTGCAGAATGTGGGTCAGTTCACCTGGACCGCCGGGGGCAACAAACCGTTCCGGCTGGGCTTCCAGTGGTACACGCTGGGCGGTGAGATGGTCAAGTTCCCGCCCGCCTTCGATTTCCGCACCCCCCTGCCCACCGACGTGCCGCCCGGCGGGTCGGTGACCCTGCAGGCCCAACTGCGCACGCCCGACACCCCCGGCACATACCACCTGCGCTGGGACATGATTCACGAACACGTCACCTGGTTTACCTCCCAGGGAGACCAGGGCCTGCTCATCACCCCGGTGACGGTTACGTCGGAGGAAACCGCGGTGGTGCCCAGCGGGCCGGTCCGGGTGCAGATTCAGGATATCAGCGCCAGCCTGCCCCGCCATCCCAGCAAAACCTATCCCACCCGGTCGCTGTCGGCTATCCGGCGCATTGTCATCCACCATTCTGCCAACAAGCCCGACATCGCCATCCAGCGCATTGCCACCTACCAGGTCAGCCAGCGGGACCTGCCCGGTATCGCCTACCACTTCTGTGTGGACGCGTCGGGCCAGATTTTCCAGACCCAACCGCTGGAAACGGTCTCTCGCCATGCTGGACAGCACAGCGACGACAGCATCGGCGTTTGTCTGCTGGGCAACTTTACCGAAAATCCCCCGCCCGCGGCCCAGATTGAAGGCACGGCCAGACTGCTGGCCTCGCTGACCACCCGCCTCAACATTGGCCTGGACCAGGTTTTCGGGGCCAGCGACCTGTTTGTGACCGGCAGTCCGGGGGCCACATGGCCGGCCTGGAAAGGAACACTGCTGGGACGGGTGCGGCAGTTGATTGCCGCGGCCGGTGAAACGGCCCCGGTAACGCCTCGCCCCACCGGACCGGCAGGGAAACCCATCTTCCACTACCTGCTGATGTGGCATCGCGGGCCGGGCCAATGGGCCAAGTGGGACCTGCTGGGCGCGCTGGAGTACATCAACAAGTTCCCGGTGACCATTGGCTTTTCCATTGAAGAGGCCAAGAATGCCCGGTATGTCACCATTGTTGGCGGGCCGGCAGGGGTTCCCGGCGACGCGGAACAGATTCTGCGGGCCGCCGGCTGTCAGGTGGAGCGGCTGGCCGGCGCCACCGAGTCGGAAACCCGGCAGATGCTGGAGCAGTTGGCCGCCCAGGGGCGGAGATTCCGCACGCTCAAGTGAGTTGGTGAGTTTGGGAGTTGCCGGGTTTTGATTTGAAACACACTCGTAACTGCTCAGGCACAAGGTGCGACGCACTTATTCAGGCTGGATTTGGTCTGTTTTTTAAGTGATTTTCATCCGGAAGGTCGCTTCTTTCCCGTCAAAGTGCGTCGCACCTGAG
>RFJV01000511.1 GCA_003694775.1 Chloroflexota bacterium
AGGCTAATTCTGGCCCGCGAGCCGCCCACCGGCAGGCTGATAATTTTCCGGGTGACCTGCCGGGTGCCGTCGGGCAGGTAGCCGGCGAAGCCGGACCCCGGCGCCAAAACATCCACCGTGTACCCCCGGCGACGGGCCGCGGCGGTCAAGCCGATGATGTGTTCGGTGACACCGCCGGGGTAGGGAAAATCGTAGGGGGTAACGTAGGCTATTTTCATGGCTGTGGTATCCGGCGGCTGTAGCCGCGGGTTCAGACTGGCTCGTTCTCCGGCGCGTCGGCCCAGATAGACACGGTGACCGTCCATTGTTCCGGGTACTGGCGGATGGCCTGTTCTATTTCCGACGCCACGTAGCGCAGGCCGGCCTGCACCCGCTCCTCAACCGAACCGGTGTCCGGGGGGTGATACGGCGGCAAAAAATGGGCCTGGTAGGTATGGTCGGGATTGCGCCGGCTGAAGCCCAGCACCAGCGGCGCGCCGGTTTTCACGGCCAGCCGGATATGCCCATCCGGCAGACGGGCCGGGTAGCCAAAGAAATCTACCACCAGCCCGGAGCGGGTCACATCCCGGTCGCCGGCAATGCCCACTACCTCTCCGTGCCGCAGGGCGCGAATCAGAGGCAGGAGCGGCCCGTCGACCGGCAGGAGCTTCAGGCCCTTACTGGTCCGCAGGCGGCAGATGTAATCGAACAGGTCGGGTGGAGAGATGCGCTCCACCGGAATGGTAATGGCCAGGCCGCGCAGGAGCATGGCGTACAGCACAATCTCGATGTTGCCCAGATGGGCAGAGGTCATCAAGACCCCTTTCCCTTCGGCGCGTGCCGCCTCGACGTTTTCCCAACCGGTGACGGTGGTCAGGCGGTTGACGGTCTGGTCGTCCAGGGCGGGCAGGCGGAACAGGTCGTAGTAGTTGTAGAGCAGGTAGCTGAAAACGGCCCGCGTTTTGGCCTCGACCACCTGCGCCGGTGCGTCCGGTCCCAGGATGCGGCGCATGTTGAGCCGCACGTTGGCCCGCGCCGTGCGGTTCAGCCGGTAGACCAGCCCGCCGGCCAGCCGGCAGAAGGCATACCCCATCCGGGGCGGAAGGCGGGGGGCCAGCACACCCCCCACCTGAAACAGGCGATACACCAGGCTCACGTCAGCGTTCCTCTATTCCCGGCCAATCAGGTCGGGGTAAATTAGCATCTATCCGAAATTTACAGTTTGGGTAGGCGAAGGCAGTGCCTTCGCCTACCCAGGGTAACTTTTGGTGCGGGCGAATTAACCGCCCACGTACACTTGCTTAACCTCTACGGTTTCGTTATTGGCCGAGTCATAGGCTTTTACCCCAATCTGGAAGACACCATCCAGGGCCGCATTGAACTCCTGTTTGGTACTGCATTCCCCGGCATTGCCGCAGTCCTTGTTGCCGCCTTTTACAGACACACCGTTCTGGGTAAAGACGCCCCACTCAAAATTCTTCACCCCGTCGGAGTCGCGGACGGTGATTCTTATCTCCACATCATCGCCTTTGCCGTACTTGTCGCCGTCTGGCAGTTCAATGACCACTTCCGGCCCGGTCCGCACCGGAACAGGGGTAGGCGGCGGGGCCGGGGTAAAGGTGGGTGTGGGCGGCGGTGGAACCGGGGTAGGTGTTGGCGGTGGAGGGG
>RFJV01000512.1 GCA_003694775.1 Chloroflexota bacterium
GCCGGGGCTACCATCTCCCTGGCGGGGACAGGTCGTGTATTCGTGTATTCGTGAAAAATTCGTGGATGGCTCCACTTACCAAAAAAATGAAACGCACCCCCAGGGAGTGTCACCCCCGTGGGGTATATGAAGCACCTTAAAAATTTTCAAAATCCAGACACTCTGCTATAATGTCTGTTTGGTCTAACGGCCCGGAAAGAACATTGTGGGGATTGGAGATTGGGGAGTGGAGATTAGAAAATTAAACTCCTTAACTCCCCAACTCTTTAACTCTCAAACTCTTTAACTCTTTAACTCCCCAACTCACAAACTCACCAACCATTTTTTCGGAGGATTGACGCAGATGGAAGAACTGAAAAGCCGACTTACCGATATGGCCCAACGTATCGGTTCAATCATGGTGCGTCTTTGACATTGCCAACAAGGCACAGCAGATAGAAGAACTGGAGGCCGCCACCGGTCAGGCCGATTTCTGGAACGACCAGCGCGAGGCGCAGGCTAAAATGAAGAAGATGTCGGCCTTGCGCACGGAGGTGGAAACCTGGCAGGAGCTGAACCGGCGGGTCAACGAGGCGCTGGGTCTGATTGAGATGGCCCTGGAAGAGGAGGACGACTCCCTGGAAGCCGAGCTTTCGGCTGAGGTGGAGGCCCTGGAAAAACGGCTGGAAAAAGAAGAGTTCAAGCTGTTGCTGTCCGGCGAGCACGACCGGGACTCGGCGTTGCTGTCGATTCACGCCGGTGCCGGCGGCACCGAAAGTCAGGACTGGGCCCAGATGCTCCTGCGGATGTACCTGCGCTGGGCCGAGGCCAACGGTTACAAAACGGAAATCGTCGACCAGATGCCGGGCGAAGAAGCCGGCATCAAGAGCGCGACCGTTCTGGTAGAAGGGGACTACGCCTACGGCTATCTCAAGGCCGAGCGGGGTGTTCACCGGCTGGTGCGCATCTCTCCCTTCGATGCCAGCAGTCGGCGGCACACATCGTTTGCCCTGGTAGAGGTAGTGCCCGACCTGGATACTGACATCGACATCCAGATTAACCCCGATGACCTGGAAATTGATGTGTTCAAATCCGGCGGCGCGGGCGGCCAGCATGTCCAGAAGAACTCCACCGCGGTGCGCATCAAGCATATTCCGACCGGGCTTGTGGTGAGCTGTCAGAACGAGCGGAGCCAGCTTCAGAATAAGGAAACGGCCCTGCGAATTCTGCGCGGCCGGCTGTACGACCTGGAGCTGAAGAAGCAGGAAGAAGAACAGGCCCGGCTCAAAGGCCAGCATATTGATGCCGGCTGGGGCAACCAGATTCGCTCCTACGTTCTGCACCCGTACAAAATGGTCAAAGACCACCGCACCGGCTACGAAGTAGGCAACGCCGAAGCCGTACTCGATGGCCGGCTGGATGACTTTATTGAGGCGTACCTGCGGCATACCATTGGACAGATGGTGTAGCTGTTTACGGATAGACGAAATCGACGAATTTACGAATTTACGAATTGACGAATTTACGAAATAGAGGGGCTCTCTCGTATTTTCGTAATTTCGTATTTTCGTAAATTCGTATACTCTGCTTTCCGTTTGACAAAATACCAGAAGGTCATTATAATTATTGCGTATAAAGTAACCAATGGATTCGGGCAGAATCCGCTCTCGATAGACACCCAATCAATGGAAGATTGCGCCTGTGAACCAACGGCGCATTTTTTTTCTGTCTGGTCGGTGTAAGGAATGCCCCAACAGCAAGAAGAAACATTTTTAATTCGCTTTGAAGAAACTCTCACCGCCTCGGCTCACTCCCCGGCAACGATTGTCAACTACCTGGCAGACGTGCGGGATTTTTGGCGTTGGGGGCGTCAGGAATTTGGCGACCAGTTTGGGATGTCTACGGTTACCCAGGAGCATATCCGGCTGTACCGGTACTACCTGGCTCAAAACCTGGAGCGCGCCGCGGCAACGGTCAACCGGCGGTTGATGGCCCTGCGCAAATTCTTTGCCTTTGCCCACGAGCGGGGCTGGATTGCCCGCAACCCCACCGACGGCGTGTCGCTGGTGCAGAACAACCGCCAGACCGGCGCCCGGCCCCTCTCCGACGAAGAAGTAGAGCGGCTGTTTCAGGCCGCCAGCCAGGGGTCGCGGGCCGGACTGGTGCGCCGCGATACAGCCGTTATCCAGCTTTTACTGCGCGCCGGCCTGCGCGTCAGCGAGATTGTCCGCCTGCAGATGGACGACATCCAGTTTGGCGACCCCGGTGTCTGGCTGAACGTGGGAGGGCAGAACAACGGGGCGGGCGGCCGCCGCGTGCCGCTACCGGCAGAAACCTACAAGGCGCTCAGCGATTACCTCCAGGTTCGCCCCCAAACCGGGCAACCGTACATTTTTCTCAGCCAGGATGGACGTCCGCTGTCCCAGCGCACCATCCAGCGAATTGTCAGCAACTGCGCCCGCTCTGCCGGGCTGAACGGCGTGTCGGCCCAATCCCTGCGGCGTACCTTTGCCCAAAACCTGTTCCGGGAGACCGGAAGTCTGGAACTGGTCTCGGAACGACTGGGCCACCAAAACTGCTCGATTACGGAACAATATCTTTTGAATTGTGAATAGTGAATGGCGAATGGTGAATGGAGATTGGGAGATTAACGTTCCCACTTTCAACCTTCTAACTTCTGCCTTTTACCTTCCGCCTTCATCGCTTTATTGTTAGAGGAGGTTTACCTTGGAATTAAAAGATTTCCGCGCTATCCGCATCAGTCTGGCTTCGCCGGATGAAATCAGGGGCTGGTCTTACGGCGAAGTTACCAAGCCGGAAACCATCAACTACCGCCGTCTGCGGCCCGAAAAAGACGGCCTCTTCTGTGAGGCTATTTTTGGTCCGACCAAAGACTACCAGTGCTACTGCGGCAAATACAAGCAGATTCGCTACAAGGGAATTGTCTGTGAAAAGTGCGGGGTGCTGGTGACCCGCTCGTCGGTGCGCCGCGAGCGAATGGGGCACATCGAACTGGCCGCGCCGGTGGCCCACATCTGGTACACCCGGCGGGTGCCCTCCTACCTGGGTCTCCTGCTCGACATTTCCCGCCGCAACCTTGACCGTGTGCTCTACTTTGCCCACTACATCATCACCAAAGTGGACGAACAGGCCCGCGCCCGCGCCATCAAGCGGCTGGAGGACGAGGTGGCCCGCGCCGAAAAGCGGCTGGAAGACCTGCGGCAGGAACACGCCGACGCCATCCGCGCCCAGACCGACGAAAGCATTGCCAAACTGCGCGCCGAACAGCAAAGGCTGATTGACGAAATCGCCGAGCGCCGCGATACCCTCACCGAAGAGGTGATGCAAGAGGCCCAGAAAATCCAGAAATACCTGGAAGACCGCCTGGGGCTTTTACTGCGCGAACCGGTCACCCTGACCAGCACCGGCGACGTGGTCGCCGAAGCCGGCGAAATCCCCGACCGGAACCACCTGAAACTGCTCAACAACCTGGTGGAAGCCCGCCTGAACGAAATCAAGGCCGAAGCCGAAGAGAACATCAAGCGGGAGCAAGAACGCATCGCCGCCGAGATTGAGCGCATCCGCTACACCGCGGAGCAGGAAGTCGACTCCCAGCTTCAGAACACCGCCCGCGAAGTGGAAGAACTGCGCGACCGGGTCCAGACCCAGATTCAGGAGCTGATGAGCATCCAGCCGATGCAGTTCCTCAACGAGGCCGAATACCGGGAGCTGGAAGAGCGCTGGGGCGGCGTTTTCAGCGCCGGGATGGGCGCCGAAGCGCTGTACGACATCTGCGTAGACCTGGACCTGGACAAGCTGGCCAAAGAACTGCGCACCCAGATTCGCAGTACCCGCTCCAAGCAGTTGAAGAAGAAAGCCATCAAACGCCTGCGGGTGGTCGAAAGCCTGCGCAAGAGCGGCAACCGGCCCGAATGGATGATTCTGACCGTCCTGCCCGTTATTCCGCCCGACCTGCGGCCTATGGTCCAGCTCGACGGCGGTCGCTTTGCCACCTCCGACCTGAACGACCTGTACCGCCGCGTCATCAACCGGAACAACCGCCTCAAACGCCTGCTCGACCTGGGCGCACCGGATGTCATCGTTCGCAACGAAAAGCGGATGCTCCAGGAAGCGGTAGACTCCCTCATCGACAACAGCCGCCGCGGCAAGGCCGTCTCCTCCCGGGGCCGGCGACAGCTTAAGAGCCTCAGCGATATGCTCAAGGGCAAACAGGGCCGCTTCCGCCGCAACCTGCTGGGTAAGCGGGTTGACTACTCCGGCCGGTCGGTGATTGTGATTGGGCCGAACCTGAAACTGCACCAGTGCGGCCTGCCCAAAACGATGGCCCTGGAGCTTTTCCGCCCGTTTGTTATCCAGAAACTGGTGGAATACAACTATGCCAACAACGTCAAAGGGGCCAAGCGCATTGTGGAACAGCGCCGGCCAGAAGTGTGGGAAGTGCTGGAAGAGGTCATCCAGACCCGGCCCATCCTGCTCAACCGTGCCCCTACCCTGCACCGGCTGGGTATCCAGGCCTTTGAGCCTATCCTGGTAGAAGGCAACGCCCTCCAGATTCACCCGCTGGTTTGTGCCGCCTTCAACGCCGACTTCGACGGCGACCAGATGGCGGTTCACATTCCGCTGTCCAACAAGGCCGTGCAGGAAGCCCGCGAGCTGATGCTCTCCTCGCGCAACCTCCTGCTCCCGTCGAACGGCGAACCGGTGGTTTCTCCCACCAAGGATATGGTGCTGGGCGTCTACTACCTGATGATGGAAAAGGACGAAAAGCTGAAGGGCGATGGCAAGATTTTTGCCGACCTGGATGAAGTAGCCCTGGCCTATGCCCTGGGCAAGGTAGACATTCACGCCAAAATCCGCCTGCTCAACTATACCGACGACCCGTCGGCCTACACACCGATTGAAACCACGGTGGGCCGTGCCCTGTTCAACCAGATTCTGCCGGAAAAACTGCGCTTTGTAAACCGGGTGCTGGACAAGGGTAGCCTGAAAGACCTGGTGGGTGAATGCTTCAACACCCTGGGCCTGGAAACTACGGTCAAGCTGGTCGACGATATCAAGGACATCGGCTTCAAGTACGCCACCCGCTCCGGCATCACCATCTCCGTATCCGACATCAACGTGCCGGAAGAGAAGCAGGAAATCCTGGCCCGCGTCACCGAGCAGGTCAACAAAGCGGAACAGCAGTACCGCCGCGGTCTCATCACCGATGACGAGCGGTACGTAAAGACCGTCCAGCTCTGGACCGAGGCCACCGACGAAGTGACCGATGCCGTACGCCGGGCCATCGACCCGAACAGTCCCATCAAAGTGATGGCTGACTCCGGCGCTACCAAAGGCGGCTTCCAGCCGATTCGCCAGCTGGCCGGGATGCGCGGTCTGATGGCCGACCCCAGCGGGCGCATCATCCCTCTGCCCATCCGCTCCAACTTCCGCGAGGGGCTGACCGCCCTGGAATACTTTATCTCTACCCACGGGGCACGCAAGGGCCTGGCCGATACCGCCCTGCGCACCGCAGACGCGGGCTACCTGACCCGCCGCCTGGTTGACGTGTCGCAGGACGTGATTGTCAATGCCCATGACTGCGGGACGCGAACCGGCATCACTATCACCGCCGAGGACAGCCGCCAGATTGGCGAATCGTTCCGCGAGCGGGTGGTCGGGCGGGTGACCCTGAAGAACATCATCCACCCGGAAACCGGAGAGGTGCTGGTAGAAGCCAACCAGCTTATTGACCAGCCGACCTTCACCAAAATCGAGAAGGCCGGGGTGGACACCGTGGAGGTACGCACGCCTCTGCACTGCGAGATGGAACACGGTATCTGCGCCCTCTGCTACGGCAGTGACCTGGGCCGCGGGGGTCTGGTGGAAATCGGCTCCGCGGTGGGTATCGTCGCCGCCCAGTCGATTGGTGAACCGGGCACCCAGCTTACCCTGCGCACCTTCCACACCGGTGGCGTGGCCGGCGTCTCCGACATCACCCACGGTCTGCCCCGCGTGCAGGAGCTGTTTGAAGCCCGCGTTCCCAAAGGCGAGGCCATCATCTCCGACCTGGACGGACGGGTAGAGCTGATTGCCCGCGAGGACGGAAGCCGGGTGCTGAAAGTGGTGGCCTCCGAAATGCGGCAGGACGATTACGAGATTCCGGGAAATTGGGCTATACTGGTGGAAGACGGCGACGAAATCAGCGCCAAGACCAAAATTGCCAAGCGAGGCGAGCAGGCCATCCTGGCCGAACACGGCGGTATCGTTCAGCGGGATGGGCACAAGGTCACGGTGCGCTGGAAGCATGTCCAGGAAGAAGAATACGAGATTGAATCTGCCGCCCGCCTGCGGGTGAACGATGGCGATATGGTCCACGTGGGCCAGCAGTTAACCGAGGGCTCGCTCAACCCGAACCGCATCCTGCGGGTGCTGGGCCGCGAAGCCGCCCAACTGTACCTGGTCAGTGAGGTGCAGAAAGTGTACCGGTCGCAGGGCGTGCCCATCCACGATAAGCATATCGAAATTATCGTGCGGCAGATGACCAACAAGGTCCGCATTGTGTCCGGCGGCGACAGTGAGTATCTCCCCGGCGAACTGATGGACTTCCAGAAGTTCCACCGCATGAACGAGAAGCTCATGGCCGAAGGCAAACGTCCGGCCACTGGCCGGCCTATCCTGCTGGGCATCACCAAGGCGGCCCTCAACACCGAAAGCTTCCTGTCTGCCTCGTCGTTCCAGCACACCATCAACGTGCTGGCCCAGGCCGCCATCGAGGGCAAGCGGGACGACCTGTTTGGCCTCAAGGAAAACGTCATTCTGGGCAAGCTGATTCCAGCCGGTACCGGCTACTACCACTACCACCGCCATCGTGACCAGCTGGAAAAGCAGGAAGAAGAAGCAAAGAAGGCCTCGGCGGACGGCAAGAACGGTCAGCCCGACGGTCGTCCGGCTGAAGAACCCATCAGCGATGATGATGACGATTACGAAGCCGACTACCAGGACGCCGCCGACGACGAACTTGTAGCTTCACAGTAAAAGATATCCCTCGTCCAGGCCACCCCGAAGGGGGATGGCCTGGACGAAACCAAATCCACACGCGAAAGGGGGTGAGGACTGGCTGTGAGTGTACAACTGAGGTCTGGCGAATCACAAGACTCTCTGCTCAAGCGCTTCCGCAAGGAAGTTATCAAGACCCGCATCTTGAGCACCTACCGCAAAAAGCGATGGTTCGTTTCCAAGAGTGAACAACGCCGCATGGCAAAACAGCGAGCCATTCGCAAGGCTCGCCGCAAGATGTTGCGCCGCCAGAAGAAAGCCTGATAGGCCCTGACGGTACAACCTGGAGCCACAGAAAAGAGGGCGAATCCTGTTCGTCCTCTTTTTTGTGTTTTCCGCCATCCTTGCCTGATTGTCCAAACTGTTTATAATGATAAGTAGTAAGTATTGTGTAGAAAATTTGTTCGGATACTATATTTGGTATCATTTACCAGAACAACGATAAGCTGGAGATTGGGAATTGGGAATTGGAGATTAGAGATTGGAGATTAGAGATTGGAGATTGGAGATTGAAATTAATCACTCTAAACTCTTCAACTCACTAACTCTCCAACTCTCCAACTCACTAACTCACTAACCCTCCAACTCACTAACTCTTTAACTCCCCAACTCTCCAGCTATTTTCGGGAGAAATAACGGTATGGAAGTCGGAATTGTCAGACGGGTTGATATCGACCGGCAGATGCAGGAAGCATATCTGGATTACGCCATGAGCGTGATTGTCTCGCGCGCCCTGCCCGACGTGCGCGATGGCCTGAAGCCGGTTCACCGGCGTATCCTGTACGCCATGTACGATATGCGGCTGTTTGCCAACCAGCCGTACAAAAAGAGCGCCCGTATTGTCGGTGAGGTGCTGGGCAAGTACCACCCCCACGGCGATGCGGCAGTTTACGATGCGATGGTGCGGATGGCGCAGGATTTTTCCATGCGCGCCCCCCTGGTCGATGGGCAGGGCAACTTCGGCTCCGTAGACGGCGACCCCGCCGCGGCCATGCGCTACACCGAAGCCCGCATGTCCCCCGTGGCCCACGAAATGCTGGCCGACATCGACAAGGACACCGTTGACTTCACCGACAACTTCGACGGCAGTCTGGTGGAGCCTACCGTTCTGCCGGCCCGTCTGCCCAACCTGCTGGTCAACGGGGCTTCCGGTATTGCGGTGGGGATGGCGACCAGCATCCCGCCCCACAACCTGGGCGAGGTGTGCGACGCCCTCTCTTTTATGATTGACCGCGCCCTTAAAAACAAAGATGTAACTATTGACGAACTGATGAAGTTCATCAAGGGGCCAGACTTCCCCACCGGCGGCATCGTCTACCGGTATGCCGATACCAAAAACGGCGACGCGCCGGAGGATGTCATCCAGAACGCCTACGCGGTGGGCCGGGGCCGGATTACCGTGCAGGCGCGGGTGCATGTCGAAGAGATGAGCCGGAACCGCCACCGCCTGGTCATTACCGAACTGCCCTACCAGACCAACAAGGCCAACCTGACCGAAAAGATTGCCGACCTGGCCCGCGACGGCAAAATAGAAGGCATCGCCGACCTGCGGGATGAGTCGGACCGGCAGGGCATGCGCCTGGTGATAGAGCTGACCCGCACCGTGGACCCGATGGAGGTGCTGAAACAGCTTTTCAAGATGACCCCCCTCCAGGCCACTTTCAGCATCAACATGCTGGCCCTGGTAGACGGCGAGCCGCGGTTGCTTTCTCTGAAGCGGGCACTGCAACTGTTCATCAAGCACCGCAAAGACATCATCACCCGCCGCACCCGCTACGACCTGAACCAGGCCCAAAACCGGGCCCACATTCTGGAAGGTCTGCGCATTGCCCTGGCAAACCTGGACGAGGTGATTGCCATCATCCGCAAGTCGCGCACCAGCGATACAGCCAAAAAGAACCTGTGCACCCGCTTCAAGCTGACCGTAGTCCAGGCCACGGCTATCCTGGATATGCCGCTTCGCCGGCTGGCCGCCCTGGAACGGAAAAAGATTGAGCTGGAATACAAAGAGGTGCTCCAGCGTATCAAGTACCTGGAAGGTCTGCTCAAGAGTCCGCGCAAGATTTTGGGGGTCATCAAGGGAGAGCTGAAGGACATCAAGGAAAAGTACGACACCCCGCGGCGCACCCTGATTGTTGACCAGCCGGTCGACAAGAACCAGCCCATTACCACCGATGAACTGGTTCCCGATGAGGCCGTTATTGCCGCGGTGAGCGAAAGCGGCTATCTTTGCCACTGGCCCGCCGACCAGGCCCTGGAACCGGCCCGCGGACGGCGCAAAGACAACCTGCGCCTGGCCGCGGCGGTTCAGACCCGCGATGTGCTGTGCCTGCTGACCGACACGGGCCGGGCCGCGCTCATCCCGATGCACCAGGTCCCCGCCGGTGAAGCTCCCGGCGACGGTGCCCCGCTGAGGGAGTTCAACCTCCAGGCCAGCGAAACGCCGGTGGCCGGGTTAGCCCTGCCCAAGAACGGCGAGCTGAAAGGTTTTCTGTTCCTGGTATCCCGGCTGGGGCGGGTCAAGCGAATCAGTCTGGAAGACCTGGCCGCGGTGCGGGGTACGGAAACCGTGGTGATGGGGCTGGATGAGGATGACGCGCTCCTGACCGGCTTTGTCACCCCCGGTGACGGCGAAGTAGTGCTGGTCAGCGCCAAAGGGCAGGCGATACGCTTCGCGGAGGAAAATGTCCGCCCCATGGGCCTGCCTGCCGCCGGGGTGATGGGCATCAAGCTGGCCGATGACGACTATCTGGCCGGCGCGGGGCCGGTAAAACCCCGCGGCGACCTGGTGCTGGCAACCGCCCAGGGATTGGGCAAACGCACCAGCCTGGACGAGTTCCCCACCCAGGGCCGGTACGGGCAGGGCGTGATTGCCATCAAGCTGAAAGATGATGAGGTGGTATGCGCAGAGACCGCCACCGCCTCCGACCGGGTGATGCTGATTACCGACAAGGGAAACAACAAGACAGTTTACGTCCGCTCCCTGCCCAAGCTGGGGCGAAGCAGTCAGGGCAAGGCCCTGATTGCCGTCCGGGGCAAGGACCGGCTGGTGCGGCTGGTGGTTCTGCCGGCCTGACCCGGAGGCGTTAAACAGCAAAAAGCGGGAACGAGGATTAGTCTCGTTCCCGCTTTTTCTATCTATCCAGGCTCCGGTTTACAGTTCTATTTTAGCCCCCAGCACCTGGAGGAACTTGTTCAGCCAGTCGGGGTGGGCGGGCCAGGCCGGTGCAGTGACCAGGTTGCCGTCCACGTGGGCCTTGTTGACCGGGATGTCCATGTACTCGCCGCCGGCGCGGGTCACGTCGGGACTGCAGGCCGGGTAGGCCGAGCACTGGCGACCATCGAGTACGCCAGCCGCGGCCAGCACCTGCGCGCCGTGGCAAATGGCCGCCACCGGCTTGTTTTCGGCAAAGAAGTGGCGGACAATCTCCAGCACCCGTTCATTCAGGCGAATGTATTCCGGTGCCCGGCCACCGGGGATGACCAGGCCGTCAAATTCTGCCGGGTCAATTTCGTCGAAGGTGGCGTTCAGGGTGAAGTTATGCCCCCGTTTTTCCGTGTACGTCTGGTCGCCCTCAAAATCGTGCACCGCGGTGCGGACAATATCGCCGGCCTTCTTGTCGGGGCAGACGGCAGACACCTCGTACCCCACCGCGGCCAGCGCCTGGAAGGGGACCATTACCTCGTAGTCCTCAACAAAGTCTCCCACCAGAAACAGAAGTTTTTTGGACATCGAGAAACCTCCTTGTGAATAATGGATGCGCTACCATGCGCAGAAATAAAGATAGATTATTGGGGGTCTGTCCAAAATTTTTGGACAGACAGGGGGGTGCGGGGGGATTCCCCCTCGCGAAGCATCCAGCTCTGCTGGGCGCATCCCCCCCAGGTTTGTCCAGAATTCCTAAAATTCTGGATGCACCCGATTATTGGAGATTGGAGATTGAAGTTAATCCCTCTAAACTCTTCAACTCGCTAACTCTTTAACTCTCCAACTCTCCAACTATTTAGGGAAACAACAGAGGGGTTTACCACCGTCCATTATACAGGATTTTTTATTAAGATTCAAGCTGTTTTTACCGGTTCAAACACAACCAAACGCTCATCACCCGACCGGTAGCGGTCGGGATA
>RFJV01000513.1 GCA_003694775.1 Chloroflexota bacterium
ACCGTATTTTCACGGGAGTAAACAATGACACGCGCCCTTTCTTTCTGGAAAACACCCCCCACCGACGAAAACTACATGGTCGCCGGCTGGCGGCAGTGGGCCGATGCCGGCAGTACGTCATCCGGCCTGCCCCAGTACCTGATTGAACTGACCGGCGCGGAACGGATTGGGTCTATCGCCTCGCAGGATTTTTACCTGTTCCAGCTTCCGGGCACACATCACCTGCTCAGGCCGGAAATCAAACTTCAGCAGGGCTACCGCCAGTCGCTGGGCCGGCATACCAACGAGTTTTACTACGCCCAATGCGGCGGCAAGGGACTGGTCATTTTTCTGGGCGACGAGCCGCATTTGAATGTTGACCGCTACGCCGAGCTGTTTCTGGATGCGGTGCAGGCCCTGGCCGTGCGCCGGGTGGTCGCCGTGGGGGGCGTGTACGGAGCAATGCCCTTCAACAAGGACCGCGAAATTTCCTGCGTCTACAGCCTGCCGGTGCTGAAGGCCGAACTGGAAGCCTACGCCGTCCGCTTTTCCGACTATGAGGGCGGGTCAACTATCGGTACATTTCTGGCCGACCGGGCCGAGGCGCGGGAGATTGAGTTCATAGATTTTTACGCATTTGTACCGGCTTACGATTTCTCCTCCCTGTCGCCGCTGGTGTCCGGCATCCGTCTGGAAGCGGATTACAAAGCCTGGTACGACCTGCTCCACCGGTTCAATTATATGTTTGGTCTGGGCCTGGATTTGAGCGACCTGCTCCAGCAGAGCGAGGCCCTGATTGCCTCGGTGGAAGCCCGCCTGACCGAACTGGACCAGAAGATGCCCCAGCTCAAGATACGCGAATACCTGCAGAAGCTGACCGAGGACTTCAAGGAGCGACCCTTTACCCCGCTGGACGATGTGTGGGAGGAGGAGCTGGGCGACCTGCTGAACAAGCTGGACGGAGACGAATAGGAGGTTTCAGGCAATGAAAATTGCTGTTGCCAGCGATGAAAAGACCTTTCTCACCGATTTTGTCATAGAGGAGTTAAAGCGCCGCGGACACGAGGTGATTCCGCTCGGCCCGCTGGCCGGCGAGTCACTGCCCTGGACGCTGGCCTCGGAAAAGCTGGCCGATATGGTTGCCTCCGGGCAGGCAGACGAAGGGGTGCTGTTCTGCTACACCGGAACCGGCGCCTCGATTGCGGCCAACAAAGTGCCGGGAATCCGGGCCGCTCTCTGCGCCGACGCGCAAACCGCCCGCGGCGCCCGCTGGTGGAACGATGCCAATGTGCTGGTGATGAGCCTGCGCGCCACCTCACCGGAGGTGGCAAAAGAAATCCTGGATGCCTGGTTTTCGGAACAGGTGCGGGAGGAGGAAAAGCCCATCATCCGGCAGTTGGCAGACATCGAGGCCCGTCACCGCCAGACTGGCTGATGCCGCCGCTTTCCCGTTTTCACCGGGCCGGGTACTGGCTCCGGCTGGCCCGACTGCTGGTCGCGGCCATCGGGTTTGCTCTGCTGGTTCTGCCGGTGGCGGCCGGAATGATGTTTACGCTGGGCCTGCTCTATATGCCCTGCCAGGACGATGCCTCCCCGGCGGCGTTTGGTCTGACCGCAGAGCCGGTTGTGGTGGAAGTTCCGGGGCAGGGGATTCGGCGGGGCTATTTTTTTCCGGGCGACAACCGGGCCGCGGTCATCCTCCCGCCGACCCTGTCGGGGGGGCGGGGAAGCCGCCTGTCCGTGGCCGCTTTGCTGAACCGTCACGGTTACAGCGTGCTGACGCTGGAATCCCGGCGGTGTGCCGGAGCAGGACCGCTCACCTTGGGCTACGCCGAAGTGGACGACGTGGCCGCGGCGCTGGACTATCTCCGGCAACGCCCGGAGGTTGACCCGCACCGCATCGGCATCCACGGCTTTTCGTCGGGTGGGGCTACCGCGGTGATGGCCGCGGCCCGCCTGCCCGGCATTGCCGCGGTGGTGGCCGAAGGCCATTACGGCCACTTTGCCGCGGAGACCCTTTCTTTTGGCCGCGGCGGCTGGCCGGTGCGTTATTTTGAGCTTCTGTTTGCCGGTTCCGTCCGCCTGACGTATTATCTGGTTACCGGTTTCAGCATCGACCGGCTGAGTCCCCGCGAGGTGATTGGGCAGATTGAACCGCGCCCGGTTCTGCTGATTTACGGCAGTCGGGAGGTCAGCCTGGTTGGCGCACGCGCCCAACTGTCTGCCGCCGGGCCGCATACGCAGTTATGGATTGTCCCGTCCGCCGGTCACGGCGACTATCTGCAGGTCGCCCCGGAAGAATATCCCCGCCGGGTGCTCGAATTTTTCAATCAGGCTTTGATAGAGGGAGATTAGGGATTGGAGATTGGAGATTGGAGATTGGGGTCTCTAATCCTCCTAACTCACCAACTCTCAAACTCCCAAACTCACAAGGAGACCGTCTATGTCCCAGTCAATTATCAGCGTGAACCGGGCCAGGCAGGCTTTGGAGGCCGGTCAGGTGGTGAAGGGCACCATGCTGGTGGAAATTCGCCAGCCGGCAGTAATGCAGTTGCTGGCGAACGCCGGCTTCGACTTTGTCATCATCGACAACGAACACGGCCCCTTCAACATCGAAACCATCGCCGACCTGAGCCGGATGGCCCAGCTGGTCGGGCTGACCCCCATTGTGCGGGTTCCGGACCTGGCCTATCCGTATATTGCCCAGTCGCTGGATGGCGGCGCGCAGGGGGTGATGATTCCCCGCGTCACCACTCCGGAGCAGGCCCGGCTGGCCGTAGAGATGACCCGCTACCCGCCGCTGGGCCAGCG
>RFJV01000077.1 GCA_003694775.1 Chloroflexota bacterium
GTCAGCCACTCGATGCGCCACACCAAACGGAAGTGGCAGCCTAATGTGCAGAAAGTTTCCGTGTTCAAAGACGGCAAAGTTCAGAAAATGAAGCTTTGCACCCGCTGTATCCGAACGCTCTCCAAAGTCTAACCGAAAGTAGTATTTCGCTTTAAAGGCCAGCAGATTTGCTGGCCTTTCTTTTTTGGGCTTCGGCACCGGGAGGTCGAACATAAGGTAATAATACAACGTTCAGGGCAAAAACGCAAAGCAAATCAGCCGCGGGTCTGGGCCTGCTGGTGGGCGTTGTGCAGTTGCCCGCATCCGGCGGCAATATCTACCCCGCGGCGCAGGCGCACCGTGGTGGGTATTCCGGCAGACAGCAGACGCTGTTGGAAGGCACGCACCCGCTCATCCGGCGAGCCGCTCCAGGGGGAGCCGGGGGTGGGATTGAGCGGAATCAGGTTGACATGGCACAGCAGGCCATCCAGCAACCGGGCCAGCCGGTCGGCATGGGCGAGGTGGTCGTTCAGATGGTCCATCAGGGCATACTCAAACGTGACCCGCCGGCGGGTAGCGGCGATGTATTCGCGCACCGCGGCCATCAGCATATCCAGAGGGTAGCGGCGGTTGAGCGGCACAATGGTATTGCGCAGGTCGTCTGTGGGGGCGTGAAGCGATACCGCCAGCCCGACCTGCTCCGGCTCGCGGCTCATCCGGCGAATGGCCGGCACCAGCCCCACCGTGGAGAGGGTCATCCGCCGGGCACCGAGATTGAAACCGGCAGGGTCGTTGAGCCGGCGAATGGCCCGCCACGTTTCGGCATAGTTTGCCAGCGGTTCTCCCATCCCCATAAAAACGATATTGGTCACGGCCTCGCCCAGTTCTGCCAGATGGCGGGCATAAAACAGGACCTGGGCCGTAATTTCGCCCGCGGTCAGATTGCGCATAAACCCCATCTGTCCCGTGGCACAGAAGGGACAGCCCATCGCACAGCCGGCTTGCGTACTGATGCAGAGTGTGCGGCGCTTCTGGTAGCGCATCAGCACGGCCTCAATCTGCCGGCCATCGGGCAGGGCAAAGAGGGTTTTGCGGGTTTGCCCGTCGCTGGACTCCTGGGCCACCAGCGGGGTCAGGGGGCTGACGATGGTCTCTTCGGCCAGCCGCCGGCGCAGTGCCGACGGAAGAGAAGTCATTGCCGATGGGGTGTCGGCATAACGGCGGTACAGCCATTCTTCTACCTGCCGGGCGCGGTAGGCCGGTTCTCCCCACTGCCGGAGCAGGTCGGTAAGCTGGGCGGTGGTTAAATTCAGCAGGACCGGTTTACTCATCGCTGGGCCGTCTCCTGACCAGACCATAAATTCGGCGCGGCAAAAACATGAGCGCATTCCAGAATGCAGAAAATACCCACCGCAGGAGGATAAAAGCCGACCGCCAGAAGCCCCACACCCAGCGCAGATAGGCCCGAACGCCGGTGCGGGCAGACTGCCCCACCTGCTGGCCGGCAGACAGCACGGCGGTGCCGGCGGATTGGGCCTTGCCGGCCCCGGCGGCAATGGCCCGCCCGGCAGACCGGCTCCCGTCGGACAGCCAGGATACCAGCCGGCGCTCATCCACACCGGTAACGGCACGCAGGCTGTCGGCCCAGGAGCCGACCGCGTCGGGGCCAAGGCGGAAGTAGGCGTCGGCCCGCTGGCCGATGATGTAGGTGGAGAGGACGTTGGTTCCGGCAGAGGCGGCCACGCCGATGACCGGCAGGGCTTTGAGGACAGTTTTGGCCAGGGTTTTTTCGGCCACTTTTTCGCCGATTTTGGCCGCGGCCTTTTCCCCGGCGCGGCGGGTGAGGGTGGCTGTGCCCGCGCTGAGGCCGGTAATCAGCATTACCAACTGCTGTTTTTCCTGTTCGGTCAGGGGGTAGTTGTAAACCGCGGCAATTTCCAGCACCAGTTCGGCCTGAAGCTTGAAGGTGGCGCCGATGTCGGCGGCCACCCCCAGCGTGGTGGCGGCCACGGTTCCCAGTCCCGGAATCAGGCCGGCCCCGGAGGTCACCGCGCCGACGGTACCGGTTTTGCGGCATTTTTCCCGGATGAGCATCTGGGCCAGTTCTTCCGGTGCGGCCTGGGGGTTTTCTGCCTTCAATTGTTCGACCCGCTTCTGCGCGGCTTGCAGGTCAACATCGCTGATGGCGCTGAACAGGGTGCGCACCAGAACATTGGCCCGCTCGTCAACCTCGGCCAGGGTTTGGGCGGAACGGCTCTGGCCAAGTGCCTGCAGGTCTGTTTCCACGCGGGTCATAATTTCTTGGGCCTTGTGCTTGAGGGGGTCCCCAGACATGGCGCGCCTCTTAAGAATGAGATGGTATAATGATTATAGCCAAAATTCCGGCCTTGCCCAATGGCGCAGACCATTGTATACTTGGATGTGGTTCATCAGCCCCATACCTTTTGAGAATTCGCGAATGACCGATATCACCGCCCTACTCCAGCAAATTGAGCAGTTATCACCGGAGAGCCGGGCCGCGCTGGCCGAGTACGTGGCGTTTCTGCGCTGGCGGGAACAGCAGGGCGCGGAAGCCGGGCCGGTGTGGAGCTACAGCTTCATTGAAACTTTTGGCCGGGCCGCGGTGTACGCCACCCTGAATCCGGCGGGGATGGATGTCAAAATGGCCCCGGCGGTGGTGGGTGGAGAAACCCGGCCTGCGCTGTGGGCACACCCGCCGGTAGAGGGTCAGGCGGTGATTGAATACCACGTTCCCGTACCGGAAAATGCCGGGCGGCTGTATTTGAACGTGGCGGTCGGTATTCGGGACGGGGCAAAAATCCGGCCCGATAATCTGGTGGCTTTTATTGTGCGGGTCAACGGTTTGCGGGTTTGGGGCCGGCAAACCAATGCCCAAACGTGGCAGGAGACCCGCATTCCCATCACCGCCCCGGCAGGGGACATTATCCGGGTGGAATTTGTCACCGAAGCCCTGGGCGACCACCAGTGGACATGGGCCGTCTGGGGTAAGCCTGAGCTGGTCGGTTTTCAACAGCACAGGGCTTGAAGATTTGCCCCGTTTGTGCTACAATAGGGGCGTTTCAACCAGCATCTCTGTCCGGTCAGAACCGCGTTCTGGCTTTCTCCTTGCTCACCGTATTGAGCTAAGAACCTATCCGAAAATACTGTAGATGACGCATAGGGATGCGTTATTTGCTGGCATAGGGATGCCAGCCTACAATTTTTCGAATAGGCTCTAAACCATTACCCAAATCTGCGGAATGAATCCTGTGAGACGGGTACACATGCCGCGTGTTTCCGTCGTTGGTTTCGGCAGGTTTAAATGGTCGATTCCTGATACACACAGATGCGGCGATTTATTTTCGGGTGGTGATATTACCGCCTTTCCCGTTTCCGAAAAATACTACACTGCAACCAACAAGCCAACCAAATACCGGTAATCGGGCCAGGATGTGCCTGGTTGACAACCCGCGGCTCTTTCTTCAACATGCACCATCTCTACTTCGATTCCGGCCCGGAACCTGAGCCGCCCCAATCCTGAACCACGAAAGGAGGTGAAATCCAGAACGACCACACCGGCAACAACGATGTTCACGTGTTCGGTTTTCTGGGAAATGCCGGAGGTGAAATCCTCTGGCGGAAAGCACAAATCGGTTAGACTACACAGGAGGGGAAATTCGCTATGAAACGCTGGTTACTGCTTGCTGTACTGGTATCCCTGCTGGCCGCAGTTGGCGCCTGCGCCGGGGCCACACCGGAAACTGTTACCGTAGTAGAAACCGTTGTGGTGACCAAGGAAGTGCAGGGAGAAACGGTCACCGTGGTAGAAACGGTTGAAGTGGTCAAGGAAGTGGAGAAGGAAGTGGTGGTCACTGCGACGCCGGTTCCGATGGAAGAGCCGGTTATCCTGCGGCTGGGACAGAACGCCGCCGACCTGGGGTCGCTGGACCCGCACTTTGCTACCTCTACCCAGGACCGCAGTGTGGTCGATATGATTTTCAACGGCCTCCTGCGCTACAAACCCGGGGACGGCGCGTTTGACAAGATGGAGCCTGACCTGGCCGAAGACTTCCCCGAAATGGAAATGGTCGACGGGAAGCAGGTCTGGACCTTCAAACTGCGCCAGGGGGTCAAATGCCATCCCGCCGGCAAGCTGGAAGCGTACGAACTGACCGCGGAAGACGTGGTCTACTCGCTGGAGAAGGCCGCCAACCCGGACCGCTCGGCCTATGCGGGCGAATACACGGGCATGACCTTCGAGGCGGTGGATGACTACACCGTCAAAATCACCCTGGAACAGCCGCTTTCGCCGGTGCTGTTCTACCCCAAAGTTGCCAACTACTCCGGCGGTTTCATCGTCTGCAAGAAAGCTGTAGAAGCCCTCGGCGATGATAAGTTCAAGACCCACCCGGTGGGCACCGGGCCGTTTATGTTCGAAAGCTACAGTCCGCAGGAAAAGGTGGTCCTCAAGGCCAACCCGGACTACTTCCGCGGCAAGCCCAAGCTGGACGGCGTGGAAATGCGCTACATCCCCGACATCAGCAGTCGCGAGGCCGGCCTGCTGGCTGGCGAGCTGGATGTCATCAACGGCATCCCCGACATCGCCTGGGTTGACCGGATGAAGAACGAAGGCAACGTGACTGTTGACGTGTTCGGCGTGGGCGAAGTGGCCACCGTCCACTTCAACACCAGCAAGCCGCCCCTGGACAATCCGGAAGTGCGCAAGGCTCTGGCCTACGCTCTGGACCGGGATGAGTTCCTGGCCCTGTTTGGCGAACCCATTGCCGAGAATGTTTACTCGCCGGTTCCGGCCAAGTTCCTGGCCGGCGGCCTGACCAAAGAAGAGGTGGAAGAACTGGGTCTGGCCTACGATGTGGACCGCGAAAAGGCTAAGCAGATGCTGGCCGACGCCGGCTACCCCGATGGCTTCGACCTGGAAGTCATCACCTCTGAGATGACCGGCTACCGCCGCATCTACGAAAGCATGCAGGCCCAGCTGGCAGAAATCGGCGTGAATATGAAGGTCAACGTGGTAGACCACTCCACCATGCACTCCCAAATCCGCAAGGATGTGAACCCGATTGTGGTCTACATCGCCTGGCGGCCCAACGCCGACGTTTACCTGACCCGCTTCTTCCACTCCGACTCCATCGTGGTCACGGGGGCTAAACCGGACACCAACTTCTCCCACTACGACAAGATTGATGACCTGATTGAACAGGCCCGCGGCGAAACCGACGCCGAAAAGCAGGTTGAGCTGTGGAAAGAAGCCCAAATCAAGATTCTGGAAGACATGGTCGCTTATCCTCTGCAGTTCCAACAGCAGGTTTACGCCCGCGCCAACTATGTTGACTACGGGCACGACCTGGTGTCGGTGTTTGCCCTCTATCCCGGCATCACCGAACAAACCACCCTCAACAAGTAACACGGTCTGACAGGCAGGGGTGACTTGCAGACGGCAGGTCGCCCCTGCCTCTACACCCGGCTACCTCAGGAGCAGTTATGATACGTTACATCATCAACCGCATTATTCTGGCCATCCCCATCTTGCTGGCCGTCTTTACCGTGGTTTTTCTGGTGGTGCGGGTCATCCCCGGCGACCCCGCCGTGGCCGCCCTGGGCGACTATGCCTCCAAGGAAGCCGTAGAGGCCTTACGCGAGCGTATGGGGCTGAACGCCCCCTTACCGGTGCAGTATATCCGCTTTCTGACCGATATGCTGCGCGGCGACCTCGGCGAGTCGCTCATCAACGGCAAACCCATCGCCGAACAGGTATGGTACGTTTTGCCTTTCACACTTCAGCTTACGTTTGCTTCCGTGGTGCTGGGCACTATTCTGGGGGTGCCCCTGGGGGTATGGACGGCGGTCAAACGGAACAGCCTGATTGACTATATTGGACGCATCCTGTCGCTGGCCGGGCTGTCTATCCCTGCCTTTTACCTGGCTATTCTGCTTATCTTTGTGTTTGCCGTAAAGCTCAACTGGTTGCCAGCCGTAGGCGGCGGTGACCTGGCGAACAAGCCCGGTGAAAGTTTGCGGTTTCTGATTCTGCCCACCCTGTCGCTGGGGCTGATTATGACCGCTTCGGTGACCCGCCTGGCCCGGTCTACCATGCTGAATGTGCTGAACGAGGATTACGTCCGCACTGCCCGCGCCAAAGGTTTAACCGAATGGGTGGTGCTGATTCAGCATGCCCTGCGGTCGGCCCTCCTGCCGATTGTGTCGCTCATCGGCCTGTGGACCGCCAGCCTTATTGGCGACTCGGTCTTGACCGAGATTGTTTTTTCCCGGCCCGGTCTGGGTAAAATGCTGGTTGGGGCCATTTTGCAGAGAGACTACACAGCCCTGCAGTCGATTATGGTCATTTATGCCGCCTTTGTGGTGGTGGTCAACCTGCTCACCGACCTGACCTACGGTTTTCTGGACCCCCGCATCAGACATTCGAGGTAAGCGATTATGGAACAGGCAACGGCCATTGCTCCCCCCCGACAAGTTCTCAGCCGCCGCCAGCGGGCGTGGCGCACCTTTATCCGCAACCGGACCGCAGTCGCCGGGCTGGTGATGGTGATTTTTATTCTGCTGGTGGCAATTTTTGCCGATTCTTCCGTGGTCCCCTGGATACAGGACCGCAATCCCCAGCCTCTGCTGGCCCCGTACAATCCCATCAAGCAGGACAGCCGCAGTCGTCTGACTCCTCCCAACGCAGAACACCCGATGGGACTGGACACCTATGGGCGGGACAATCTTTCCCGCATCATCTACGGCACGCGGGTTTCGTTGCTGGTTGGAGTGGCTTCGGTGGCTCTGGGTGGGGCCATCGGCACCCTGCTGGGGCTGATTGCCGGCTATACCGGCGGCAAGGTAGAAACATTCATCATGCGCTCGGTAGACGTGGTGATGGCTTTCCCCAGCCTGATTATGGGGCTGATGGTTCTGGCCGTACTGGGGGCGGGATTGACCAAGATGGTTATTGCCATCGGTATTATGCTGTCGCCCGGTTTTGTCCGGGTGGTGCACAGTGCCGCCATCAGCATTAAAGAGAATGACTACATTTTGTCGGCGCGGGCCATTGGGGTAAAGCATACCCGCATTCTGCTGGTCCACGTTCTGCCCAACCTGCTCGGCGAGGTGGTGGTGCTGGGCAGTATCTGGACAGCCAGCGCCATCCGTATTGAAGCCAGCCTCAGCTTCATTGGGCTGGGTGTTTCCCCACCCACCCCGGCCTGGGGCACGATGATTCGGGAAGGCACCCAGTACCTGACCACCGCGCCCTACCTGTCGATTTTTCCGGGGCTGGCAATTTTGTTCACCGTGCTGGCCTTTAACCTGCTGGGTGACGGCCTGCGCGACGTGCTGGACCCCAAGCTGTACGACTA
>RFJV01000514.1 GCA_003694775.1 Chloroflexota bacterium
CCCGCGGCGACGGCAGGTCAAACAAAAAGTGCGGGAAAATATTTTCCCGCACTTGAGAGGTCAACTATTTGGATGTTTCCGGGTTATAAAATGACAACTTTGCTGGCTTGAAGCCCCTTTGGTCCCTGTTCGATGGTGAACTCAACGGCCTGGTTTTCTTCCAGGGTGCGGTAGCCATCGGACTGGATGGCGGAAAAGTGGACAAAGATGTCTTCTCCGCCGCCATCACGGGCGATGAAGCCGTATCCTTTTTTGGCGTTGAACCATTTGACGGTTCCTCTTACACGTTCAGACATAACAGCAATCCTTTCTTAAAAATACTACAGGTTACAGTTAATTAGTTACGGTGTCAAGACCACCGTTTGTGGAAACCCAGGATAACGGCTTCTGAGGAGACCGTTCCTGAAACCATACCACGGTCTGTCTTAAACCCGCGGGCTTACTTTACCACATTGTTTGTGTTCCGTCAATTTGGTTGGAACCTGTGGAAAATTCTCGGCTGGCCTGGATGGTCAAAAAATTGGCTTGCCTTATTTCCGTCCGGTCCGCCAGAGACGGGCCAGAAAGGCCAACCCCAGCAGGCCCAGGCCGCTGGCCGGGAGCCATAAGCCCACGCCGGTTTCCGGCAGAAGCGGCAATGCTCCTGTGGTCGGCAGGAGACCGGGGGGAACCAGGTCATCGCCGGTGGTGGGCATTTGCCCTGGTGGGGGCACAAATGCTTCGGCTTCAACCGTGGGCGAGGGTTCCGGTTCGATGGTGGGTTCCGGTGAGGGGGTGGTGGTGGGTTCCGGGGTGATTTCTGCGGTAGCTTCGGCCTGCGGCGCGGCCACTTCTACTTCTGGCGGGGCGACGACCGCGCCCCGGCCCACGATAAATTCCAGGCTGGTCTGGTGGGCCGCACTTTCGCGGTAAAACAGGGCCGCGGTGGTGCTCAGCCGCGTGCCGGCGACAGCATCTTCTGCCGCGGTCAGGGTAATGGTGACGCGGGTCTCCTGCCCGCTGGGCAGGCTCTGGAGGTACACCCCCACCAGCCGCCCATCGGGGCCACCGTCGAGAATGCGGGCAATCTGGGCGTCCGGGGCCTGGACATCCAGCGGAATCAGGCCCGGCTCCATCAGGGCGGTGATGACCACGTCGCTGATGGGGGTCGGCAGGTTGTTGACAGCCCGCAGGGTAAGGGTGGCGGTCTGGTTGGGGGCGGCTGTGCCGGCGGCGGAGGCCGAAATGGTGGCCGGCGGTTGGATTGACCCGCCGGGATAGAGGGCTACGTTGGCAATGGTGGGAAAGTCACAGCTCAGGTAGACGCCGGCATCCTGCACCAGCGGGCGGTGGGTCTGGGCCAGGTCTGCCGGCAGGTCAACATGCAGGCGGGCAATGCCGATACCCAGGCCGCCAAAGCCGTAGTTGCCGTCGTCGGCGCTGGTGGCGGCGACCTGCCAGCTTCCGGTTTGCAGTTTGACCACCACATTCGGTTGCGGGCCAAAGCCCCAGTTGAGCACCTGTCCCTTGAGCGCGGCGCAGGTGCGCGGCTTGCCGTCCGTGTCGTGGGTGGCTTCCTGCCCGCCGACCGGGCCTCCGCCGCCACCGCCGCCGGTTCCGTCATCGCGGGGGTCTTGGGCCGGCGGCGCGGCCAGGGCGATGCCGGCGGCCAGCCACAGGGCCAGGAGGGTCAGCAAGATGAATCCGGGGCGTACCCGGCGGATTGTCAGCCAGCGGGGAAAATTGCATGTGTGCTTCATAGTCGGTCCCCTTTGCTTTTGTCAACAGGACAAACGCCAAAAAGCGTTCGGCAGGTGAACGCTTACATTTTATATTACCACAACTCAGGGGGAACGTCAATTGTTATGTAAAATTAAACATCTCAGGTGCGACGCACTTTTCAAGCGCGTCGCACCTGAGTCGCGGTTCAGTCGCGGGGCCGCATTTGGGGGAAGAGGATGACTTCGCGGATAGATTGCTGGTCGGTGAGGAGCATTACCAGCCGGTCTACACCGATACCCAGGCCGCCGGTGGGCGGCATGCCCTGCATCAGGGCCTGGACGTAGTCGTCATCAATCACATGGGCTTCTTCATCGCCGGTTTTCTGCATGTCGACAAACCGCTGGCGCTGGGTGATGGGGTCGTTCAGCTCGGAGTAGGCATTGCCAACTTCCATACCGGCAATGAAGGCTTCAAAACGCTCCACTACCCGCGGGTCGTCGGGGCTTTGCTTGGACAGGGGGGAGATGTCAACCGGGAAGGTGTGGATGAAGGTGGGGTTGACAATGGTCGGCTCCACGTATTCGCCCAGCAGTTCGTCGACCAGCTTGCCCCAGGTGGTTTGCGGCGACACTTCCAGGCCGCGGCGTTCGCATTCCTGCCAGAGGGCGCGTACGTCGGGGTAGGTTTCAAAGATGTCGATGCCGGTTTGCTCCTTGATGCCTTCGGCCAGGTTCAGCCGTCGCCAGGGCGGGGTCAGGTCTACCTCTTTGCCGTTGAAGGTGATTTTGGTGGTTCCCAGCACTTCCTGGGCAATAAAGGCGACCATGTGTTCGGTCAGCCACATCATATCCTGGTAGTCGGCGTAGGCCCAGTAGCACTCCATCATGGTGAATTCGGGGTTGTGCTTGGTGCTGATGCCCTCGTTGCGGAAGTCTTTGCAGATTTCGTAGACCTTGTCGAACCCGCCCACGATGAGCCGCTTCAGGTAAAGCTCGTCGGAAATGCGGAGGTAGAGCTTCATATTCAGGGCGTTGTGGTGGGTCACAAAGGGCCGGGCCAGTGCACCGCCATAAATGGGCTGGAGGGTGGGGGTTTCTACCTCCAG
>RFJV01000515.1 GCA_003694775.1 Chloroflexota bacterium
AACTCACTAACTCACTAACTCACTAACTCACCAACTCACTAACTCATTAACTCTCTAACTCCCCAACTATATTTACAGCAGATTAACAACCAGACAATCGATGACCAAAAAACACATTCTCGTAGTTGACGACTCCAGAGACATACTATTCCTCCTTCAGCTCAGCCTGAAGCAGTTAGGCCCGGAATGGGTCATCAGTACGGCGATGGATGGGCCGTCGGCGCTGGAGATACTCCGCCGGGAGAAAGTGGACCTGGTGCTGACCGACTACATGATGCCCGGAATGAGCGGCACGGAACTGGCGGAAGAGATACGCCGCCTTTCTCCCGATACCCAGGTGGTGATGATGACGGCGTACGATTCGTCACGCCTGCGGGAAAAGGTGGCCGGTTTGCAGCTACAAGGCTACGTGGGGAAACCGTTCACCGTGCCGGAAATTCTGAGGGCTTTGCGCAAGGTCATCCGCCCGGTGGAGCCGTCTCTGGCCAGACAGCCGCCCACCGAATCCGAGCCGCCGGAAGCCGCCCAGAATCTGATTTTTGACCATCTGAAGACGCTGGGGGCCAAAACCGGCGCGCTGTATGTACTCCTGGTGGATATTGATGGTGAAATTCTGGAAGCCATTGGGCAGGCGCCAGCAGAAAAATTGACCCGGCTGGCCTCTTTTATTGCCGCCAATTTTGCCGCCGCCGGCGAAATCGCCGGTCTGCTCAACGATAACGCCTCGACGTTCAAGTCCAGCTACTTTGAGAGCCAGCAGTTCAACATCTATGCTCACGATGTCAACGGCAACTGCATCCTGACAGTGGTTTTTGGACCCGCCGGAAAACCCGGCACGGTCTGGTTCTACACCCGGCAAACGGCTGAAGCGCTGGCGGGCCTGGTCGACAGAACCCCGCGACAGCAGGGGAAAAATCACAACAGCGATATGGTCGCCGATACTTTTAAGAATATATTGGAAAATGAAGCCAGAAGTACGGATGGAACATCCAGGGGGAGCCGGCCATGCTGAACAAAAAAATTTTGATTGTAGACGACGACCGGATGATACTGGATATGCTCCGGCAAACCCTGTCCCGGCTGGAACCGGAATGCGAAGTTTCTACAGTCACCAGCGGCTCCAAAGCCCTGGCGATAATAGAACAGCAACCGTTTGATATTATTCTGGTAGACTATATGATGCCGGGCATTACCGGGGTTGACCTGGTCAATGCGGTGCGAAAAATCTCCCCGGATACCGCGGTTATTTTAATGACTGCATTCGGGACCAACCGTCTCAAGGATACCACCCGGATTATCGGGGTCGATGGCTACCTGGACAAGCCGTTCAACACGGAAGAATTGCGCCAGATAATCCAGCAGGTCAGTATGCCGCCGGCCGTGGAAATGGAAGCAGGCCCCAAAGACCTGCCCTACACCGCCACCAGCGGCTCAATCCGGGAAGCACTGGACTACCTGCTCAGAAACAGCAACGCCAGTACCGTCATCCTGTTAGATGTTACGGGGAAAGCCATTAGCGTAGCCGGTCAAATCAGCCCCGAAGAACAAGCCAATATTGTTCAGTTTATTGTGGACAGCTACACCTCTGCCACCCGGCTGACCGATGTCCTGAAACGCCACCAGAATTTCAAATCGGGCAATTTTGAGTGGGGCACGTTTAACATCTACATCTACAACATTAACGACCAGCACCTGCTGGCTATCATCTTTGGTGACGCCCATAAACCGGGGGTGGTCTGGTTCTACACCCGCCAGACGGCCAATGCCCTGCTTCCGCTGTTGCAGTAATTCCCCGCTCCCCCCATTCAAGGGCAACCCGGCGGGTTGTCCCT
>RFJV01000516.1 GCA_003694775.1 Chloroflexota bacterium
GTGTCTGTCCCACGGCCCGCAGACGCAGGTTGACCACCTCCACTGCCGCGTCCGGTCTGGCGTAGCCGTAGGTTTGCCGGTGCGCGTCGTGAAAATCTGCCGCAAAACCGGCCCGCAGGGGGATGGTCAGCTCATAAGACTGGCCGCGGTAGCGCATGTCGACCAGCCGTTCCAGGTGAATCTGCTCCGCCGGCAGACCCTCCGCGGCCAGGTCTGCCAGGGCTTGCTGTTCCAGCCCGGCGATTTGGCCGGCCAGGTCACGGTAAGGGGTGTCGCCGGAGCACATCACGGTACGCACGTAATCCTTGACCACGTCCGCGGCCAGCATGCCGAACGCCGACAGGGTGGCCGCGTTGGGGGGGATGAGCACCCGCGGAATCCCCAGACTGCGGGCCAGGGCCGCCGCGTGCAGGCCGCCCGCACCGCCAAAAGAAACCAGGGTGAATTCGCGCGGGTCGTGCCCCCTCTGCACCGAAATGACCCGCAGGGCGCGCTCCATATGGGCATTGACCACCCGGATAACGCCCAGGGCCGCGGTTTGGGCCAGCGTAAGCCCCGGCTGAGGAGACAGACCGGCCTCCCGGCCCAGCCGGTGCAGGGCCTGCTCCGCCGCCGGTGCGTCGAGCGGCATCTGCCCGCCCAAAAAATGGTCTGCCGCCAGCCGGCCCAGCACCAGATTGGCATCGGTAACCGTGGGGCGCTGGCCGCCCTGCCCGTAGCAGACCGGGCCGGGGTGTGCCCCCGCGCTTTCCGGCCCCACCCGCAGAGCGCCGCCGGCGTCCACATAGCCGATGGACCCTCCGCCGGAGCCAACGGTGTGGATGTCTATCATCGGGACGCGCACCGGCAGGCCGTCGATTTCGGTTTCGGTGGTGGTCTGGATGTCGCCATCGCAAAGGGACACATCGGTGGACGTGCCGCCCATATCGAAGGTGAGCAGGCGGCTGTAGCCGGCCGTCCGGGCCGCGTACACCGCACCGACCACCCCGCCCGCCGGCCCGGACAGCACACAGCGCACTGCCTCGCGGCGGGCCTGGTCGGCGCTGATACTGCCGCCGTTCGACTGCATCACCCGGAAGTCGGTGGTTGCCAGCTCCTGCTCCAGCCGGGCCAGGTAGCGGTCCATCACCGGCGATACGTAGGCGTTGATGACGGTGGTGCTGGTGCGCTCGAATTCGCGGAATTCCGGCAGAACTTCGCTGGAGACCGAAACAAAGAAACCGGCCTGCCGCAGGTAGCCGGCAATCTGCTGTTCGTGGTGGGGGTATAAAAAGGAAAACAGCAGGCTCACCGCCACCGACTCAACGCCCGCGGCACGCAGGTCGGCCAGCAGGCGGGGCAGGTCGCCGGACTGCAGGGGGATGAGCGGCTGGCCGGTATGGTCGACCCGCTCCTGCACCTCAAAGCGCAGGGCCGGCGGCACCAGGGCCGGCGGCCGGCGGCTGAAGAGGTCGTAAATATCGGGCCGGTTCTGCCGGCCGATTTCCAGCACGTCCTTGAAGCCGGCGGTGGCAACCAGGGCCGTAACCGCGCCCTTCCGCTCCAGCAGGGCGTTGGTGGCAACGGTGGAGCCGTGCACAATTTTAACGGCGGGCCGGTTCAGCCCGCGGGCCTCCAGCGCCGAGAGCACCGCCTCCGCGGGGTCGTGCGGCGTGGATAGGGCTTTGAAGGTCTGGTACCGGCCGGTCTGCTCGTCGAACAGGACAAAATCGGTGAAGGTGCCGCCTATATCGATACCGAGACGCACGTTAGATGAAGGATGAGGGGTGAAGGCAGAATCTCTAATCTCCAATCTCCCAATCTCCAATCTCTAATCTCTAATCTCCAATCTCCAATCCCCACGGAAGGATGAAAAAAGCGCCGCATCACGGCAAGAGGGGTGATGGGCGCTTTTGTTCTTGCTAACAGGGTAATCAGGCCGGAATTGTGCTGACGACCGAGTTGTCGCCGTCAATGTTGTTGGGCACGTATTTGTCGGCGGCATCATCGTTGTGCCATTCTGTGCCGTTGACCAGATAGCGGAACTGGTACTCGCGGCCCTGCTCCAGCTCCACGGTGGCTTTCCACACCTGCTTGACCTTCTTCATCCGGGTTGCTTCGGCATCCCAGTTGTTGAAGTCGCCCACCACACTGGCCTTTTCCGCCTGGATGTAGTCCGGCAGTTGGAATGTCACCTGGCAGGTGGGCTTGGTTTTGAAAAATCGTTTTTTAAGCATTTTCTGCCTCCTGAATGGTTCAGTTGGCCTGCGCAATCTCCTTTGACCCCGAGGCGTCGGTACACATAGCTTGATAGAATCCCGGCTCATAATAATCACGGTTAGTCAGGATGTCAAATTGGGTGTGTTTTCTTGACCGCAGTTTGCCAACTCCTCCTATCTCCATTATCATATACTGTCGCTTCAGCCCGCCCGCAAGGCGGGCTGATTCTTGCCGAAAATGTAACTATCAGGACTTACGCAGTTTTAACCGCCGAGGACGCAGAGACCGCGGAGAATGGTAGGGGAGTATGGTTCGCAGCCCCGGCATCCCTATGCCGGGGCATAGGGATGCCCCGGCTACCACAAAACTGAAATGCGCCTGCGTAAGTCCTAACTACTCAGCATAAGGAACAAGGACCGAAAATTTCTCACACAAAGACACGGAGACACAAAGAATTTTTTAAAAAATCTCTGTGCCTTTGTGTCTTTGTATGAGAATTCATCCTCCACGTTCGTCGGCTGAATAGATACCCGAAAATTACGAACTTACCGCAACAGGAGCAACCATCATTGAACAAACTCGCCAACCATCGCCGTATCCTGTGGCTGGAGTGGGGACTGCTTATTCTCATCCTGGCCGTGGCGACATGGCTTCGCTACTGGCGTATTGAGGAAGTGCCGCCCGGTTTCAACTCCGACGAGGCTGTCGGCGCGATGGGCGCGCTGACCACCCTGCGCGAGGGCATCCGCTACTCCTACGAGGGGCAGGGCGGCGGCGGGTCGTTGGGCTTTTATTTTGCCGCCCTTTTCTTCTATCTGTTCGGCCCGTCGATTGCCACCATCCGCGGGCTGGCGGCCTGGGCCGGGCTGGTCAGCATTTTTGCCCACTACTGGGCCGTACGGGAAATGTTCCGCCCGCTGGGACTGCCCCGCGCTCGCTGGCTGGCCGGCCTATCCACCCTGGGGCTGACCCTTTCTCACTGGCACATCTCCTCCAGCCGCATTGCCTTTGCCGGTATCGGCGTGCCGTTTTTGATGATGCCGTCGGTCTACTTCCTCTGGCTGGGGCTGAACCGCCTCCCGGATGACCGGCCTGTAGAGCTTCGCCTCCGCTGGCTGTGGCCGTTTCTGCTCAGCGGCCTGTTTTTGGGCAGTCTGATGTACATCTACCTGTCCGGCGTGTTTGCCCCGCCGCTGTACGCGGCCTTTTTCATTGCCCAGTGGCTGGTGGTCTGGCTGACCCGCCGCCGGCGCGTCGAGCCAGTTCCGCCCTATGCTTACCTGACCCGCCGCTTCTGGTTCCTGGCCGCGACCGCGCTGGTGGCCGCGCTTCTGCTCATCCCGATGGCCTACATCCTGCTGACCCGTCCGGAACTGGAACCGGGCACCACGCGGGTCAGTCAGGCTATTTTTCTGAACCCGCAAATCAACAACGGCGACCCGTGGGGCCTGCTCTGGCGCAGTATTGTGGGCAATTTTGCCGCTTACGGCATTTCGCCGCTCTGGCTCATCGGGCGGACGCCCCGGCTGGCCATCCCGGCCGCGGTTGGCCTGGCGACCTTTCTGGGCTTTCTGATTGCCTTCTGGCAGGGGGTTGTCCGGGCGCGGGCCGCCTACCTGTTCATCTGGCTGTGGGTTCCGGTGATGCTCCTGCCCAGCATCCTGGCCCCAGACGCCATTCCGCACAACCTGCGCGCCCTGGGCGCGTCGCCGGGGGTGTACACCCTGGCCGCCATTTTTGTGGTCTGGCTGTATGAACAGCTCTGGCAGATAGGCCGCCGCTGGCTGGCCCCCCGCCTCTCGCCCCGGCGCTGGCGGCAGACGGCCGCCGCGGGCGCGGTCGCTCTGGCCCTTCTGCTGGCGTGGCCGTATGCCCAGGGGGTGTACGCCCGTCTGTACTACTACTTCTACATCTTCCCCACTACCAACGACGCCGAAGCCGCCTACCACGTGTACGCGGTCAAAATGGCCGAGGTCATCAATCAGGAACCCCGCGGCGACGCGGCCTTTTTACTGCTTCGCAATACTGCCGCGGGCGAGGTGTACCCCAACTTCACCACCAACTTTCTGACCGAACTGGCCCAACCGCCGGCGGCTCACTACTGGCTGGTGGACGACGAGCGCACTCTGGCCGCGGACCTGACCACTGCCGCGGCGGAGCACCGGCTCATGCGGGTCGTGCACTGGAAAACGTCCAAGCACACCGGTGCAGACCCCAAAGAGGTGGTGCCGTACTACCTGGAAAAGTTCGGCCATTTTGTGCAGACCGACCGGTTCAAGTATTTTGACATTGATACCTATATGCTCGACACCCCCGCGCCCGACTTTCAGGCCGCGGAGAGCTTGACCCCGGTGGCCGTGGATTTTGGCTCTGCCCTGCGGCTGACCGGCTATGCTCTGGGCGATGCCGGTGACCCCGCGCACGTGACCGACTCTCAGGCCGCCAGCGGCGACCTGCTGTGGCTCCGGCTGGCCTGGCAGAAGCTGGCCGACTATCCGGAAAACCTCAAGGTTTCGGCTCTGCTCTACACCCCCGATGGACAGCTTGTCGGCCAGATGGACAAGCTCCTGCTGAACAACATCTGGCAGGTGGGCACAACCCGCTGGGAAACGGGCATTGAGGAGTATGCCTATTTCCTGTTCCCCATTCCTCCGGCCACACCGCCCGGCGATTACCGGCTCAAGCTGGCGGTGTACGGCGCGGATTCGCTGGCCCGCCTGCCGGTGGCCTCACCGGAGGCAGAGCCGGGGAATCTCCTGCCTCTGGCAGGCGTGACCGTTATCCCCGCCCGCCAGCCGGTTGACCCGTCTGACCTGCCGCTGGCCTTGCCGCTCAACCGGACGCTGGCCCCCGGCCTGACCCTGGTGGGCTTCGAGACCCTGCCCGGTGAAACCATCCGCTCCGGCGACCGGGTGGGCGCGTCCCTCATCTGGCAGGCCGGCGACCCGCCGCCGGAAGCCGACTGGCAGATGCAGTTGGTGGTCGACAACGGCGGGGCAGGCCAGCCGGTTTCCGAGCCGGTCGGACTGGCGGGCAGTCTGCCCTCGTCGCAGTGGCGGCCCGGCGACGTTCTGCGGGGCTGGCTGATGGCCCGTGTGCCGCCCGCGCTCAATCCGGGCCAGTATGCCCTCTCCCTGCACCTGACCGCTTCCACCGGCCAGACGGTGTCTCTGCCGCTGGGAGAATTCCAGGTGACCGGCTGGCCGCGGGTGTTCGACCCGCCCCAGCCGCGGATAACCCTGTCGGCGGATTTTGCCGGGCAGACAGTGCTGGTCGGGCTGGACCTTGAGGCCCGCCAGGTTGCCCCCGGCGGCATTCTGCCGGTGCGGCTGTACTGGCAGGCCGCGGCGGAGTTCGAGCAGGACTACACCGCTTTTGTCCATCTTGTCGGGCCGGATGGTCGCCTGTACGGGCAGGTTGACCAGACCCCCGGCGCGGGCGCGTATCCCACCACTGGCTGGCTCCCCGGCGAATACATCACCGACGCCTACGAAATTCCGGTTTCATCAGACGCGCCGGCAGGCGCGTACCGGCTGGAAATCGGCATGTACAGTCCGGCCACCGGCGAACGTCTGCCGGTCACCCCGCCGGACTGCCAGACCCAATCCTGCGCCTACAGCGATAACCGGGTGCTGGTCGACGGGGTGGAAGTGAGGCCCTGAGGTCCTCTGGCAGAGGAACTTGCTTTTTTACTCCGGGCCGGTCATAATACTCGTGATGAACTGGGGTAAGAAGTGGAAGAAATGAGAGGAGTTTATGGCTTTACAAATAACAGTGAATTACCCGGAAACGTGGCCCGATGCCCTTCAGCAAACGCCAGAACAGTTTGAGTTTGAAGCCAAGATGGCAATGGCGGCAAAATTGTTTGAGTTGAAGCGACTCTCTTCGGGAATGGCGGCGGCGTTGGTGGGAATTGACCGTGTTACTTTTCTGCTAAGTCTGCACCGTTATGGTGTCCCTATGATTGACCTGAGTGAACAGGAACTGGCATCAGACGTAAAAAATGCCTGAAC